>JALYLY010000038.1 GCA_030773975.1 Actinomycetota bacterium
GAGCTGCGCGCGGTAGCGGCCACGTAGCCGGAGGAGCGGCGCAGGGCCGAGCAGGTCGCCGGTCAGTCCTTCCTTCAGCTCGAGCAAAGCCTGCAAAGGCGCGTCGGGCTCCGGGCCCGCGACGACGACGCGAACGAGATGGGTGAAGGGTGGGTAGCCGAGTGCGCGCCGGCGCTCGAGCTCGCTATCGAGGAAGCGGGTCACGTCGTGTCGCGCTGCGAGCTCGATCGCGCGCGAGTCCGGCTGGAACGTCTGCACGAGCACGCGGCCTGGTGCGTCGCGGCCGCTGCGCCCGGCGAGCTGCGTCAGCAACTGGAAGGTTCTCTCCTCGGCGCGAAAGTCGGGCATGCCGAGCCCCGTGTCCGCGTCGACGACCGCGGCGAGCGCGACACCGGAGAAGTGGTGGCCCTTCGCGACCATCTGAGTGCCGACGAGCACGACGCGGTCGGCGGCGGCGAAACGCCGGAGCGCGGCCGCGAGTGCGCCCGGCTTCTCCACCGCATCGGCGTCGAGGCGGATGCGTTCCAATTCGGGCAGCTTCGCCTCGAGCTCGCGCTCAAGCTTCTGCGTGCCCGCGCCGAGCCGTGCGAGCTCAGTGGAACTACAGGCGGGACACGTCTCCGGCTTCGGCTCCGTGTGGCCGCAGTGATGGCAGCGTAGAAGCCCGTCGCCGTGCAGGACGAGCGCGACGTCGCAGTTGACGCAGCGCAACGTCACCCCGCAGGCACGGCAATGCAGTGCGGGCGCGACGCCGCGGCGGTTCAGCAGCAGGATCGCCTTGCCGCCGTGCGCCTCGATGGCTCCGAGCTCGGCGAGCAGCGGCGCTGAGAGCGGGTAGCCTGCTTCACGGCGCAGATCGACGACGCGCACCGGGGGCAGCGGCCCGGAGAGTCGTCCGCCCAGGTCGAGCCGCTCGAGCTTCCCCCAGCTCTCGGGGCGCGGGGTAGCGCTGCCGAAGAGCGCGACGGCGTTCTCGAGAGCAGCACGCTTCGCCGCCACGGTGCGTGCGTCGTAACGCGGATCCGACTCTTGCTTGTACGACGAGTCGTGCTCCTCGTCGACGCAGATGACGCCGAGGCGCGGCACCGGGGCGAACACTGCGGAACGCGCGCCGACGACGATCGGCGCCTCACCGCTCGCGATGCGCGCGCGCTCGTCGCGCCGCTCGGCCTCGGTCAGTGACGAATGAAGGATCGCGATCCGCTCGCCGAAACGCGCGCGGAAACGCCCGACGGTCTGCGGCGTGAGGGCGATCTCGGGAACGAGCACGATCGCGCCGCGACCACGCTCGAGTGCGACGGCGCAGGCCTGTAGATAGACCTCTGTCTTCCCGCTCCCCGTCGCTCCGAAGAGGAGGAAGTTCGCGCTCTCCTCCGCGTCGAGCGCACCGACGATGCGATCGAGGGCCGCACGCTGCGTCGCGCTCAGCTCGGCCGGCTCGGCCTCACCTGGCAGCCCGTCGCGCTCTGCCGGTTGCGGCCGCTCGCCGCGGGCCTTCCGCTGCACCGGCGCGACGAGCGCGAACGCGCGCCCCGGCGTCGAACCGTAGTACTCCGCGATCCAGAGCGCCAGCTCGACGAGCGGCCGCGGCAGCTCTTCGACGACACGCTCGATCTGTGAGGTCTCGATGCCCTTCGGCGGCGCGACGTCGACCTGCGTGACGACACCGCGTCGCTTCGCCTTGCCGAAGCGCACCTCGACGACCGCGCCCAGCCGGACGTCGTCGGCGACCTCGTACGTGAACTCGCGCGCGAGCGCGCGTGCGGTTACTAGCGGATAGACCGAGGCATAGCGAGTCACCCGCGCAGCCTAGAGCCGGGGTGTGACGCTAGACGCCTGCGGCTACGAGAATGAAGTCTGTGCCGAAGCCGAGGACGAGGCCGAACAGGACGCCCCACGTGACGAGCGTCTTCGAGGCGAGGACGCGGCCGACGTTCAGGAGCTCCATCACGACGTAGAGGATCGATCCCGCTGCGAGCGCAAAAAAGAGGATCGACACGCTCTCGCTGACCCAGACCTGGCCTACGAGCGTGCCGAAGAAGGTCGGCGCACCGCCGATGAGGCCGAGCAGGCCGAGGAAGCCCCAGCTCGGCCGCTCCTTGTCGCCGGCGAGCGGCGCGCAGATACCGAGCCCTTCCGTCGCGTTGTGCAGCCCGAAGCCGATGATCAGCACGATCGCAAGGCTGACCTGGTCCGATGCTGCGGACTGTCCGATCGCGAGGCCTTCGGAGAAGTTGTGGAGGCCGATACCTGTCGCGATGAAGATCGCGAGCCAGCGCGCCGGCGACATCCCCGTGAAGTGATGGTCGTGCTCGAACTCGGCAGTGGACGCGGCGCCCGGCCCGAGGAACGCGCGGCGGCGCCGGCGTTTCATCCAGGTGTCGTAGTACACCAGGCTCATCAGCCCGGTGAAGAACCCCGCGGTGAGCAGGAACGCGAGCCACGCGAAGCGTCCGCCTCGCCCTTCTTGCAGGGCAGTTTCGACGGGCCCGACGGCGCCGCTCATGACGTCCCAGAACAGGAAGATCAGGACTCCGGTCGCGGTCGCGGCGAGGAACGCCTTCGTCCCGGTGGTGACGTTCTGCATCCGGCCGATCGGCAGCCCGAGGAAGATCGTGAAGCCGGCGATCGCACCGAGTGCCAGAGTCTGTGCAGTGCTCATGTAAGGGTCACCTTACAGGTTACGATCAGCGGAATGGCCCAGGGACATTCCGTCGATGAGTACCTCGAGACGATCTACTTTCTCGCCTTTCCGATCGGCGAGTACCGGCCGCTCGGCAGCGGTTCGCCCACGCTCGCATCGAGAGTCGCGGAGATGCTCGGCGTGTCGCGTGCGTCGGCCGGCGAGATGCTGAAGCGGCTCGAGGGCGAAGGGCTGATCGAGCGGGGCGAGCACAAGGAAGCGCTGCTGACGGGGAAGGGACGCAAGCGTGCGGAGCGTGTCGTCCGCAAACACCGGATCATCGAGCGGCTGCTCACGGACTTCATGGGCTATACGGCCGCCGAGGCGCACGTGCAGGCCGACCTGCTCGGCGACACGTTCACCGACGACATGGTGAAGCGGATCGAGGAGCGGCTCGGGAATCCGGACCGCTGCCCGCACGGTTGGCCGGTCGATCCCGACGTCGAGCAGGCCGAGAACAAGGAGCTCGCGCCGCTGTCGGATCTGAAAGCCGGCGCGCGCGCGACGATCGTGCGGTTGGCGGAGCACGACGGCGACCTCCTGCACTGGTTCTACGAGGAAGGGCTCGTCCCGGGCAGCGAGATCGAGGTCCGTGACTCGCGACCGGCCGCGGGCCAGGTGACGGTGAAGCTGAACGGCCAGGAGCGAGCGATCGGAGAGAAGGCCGCCGCCGGCCTCTTCGTCAGACCGGGCGGAGCCTGAGCGCTCGCCGAGCTACGGAGGTCCCGGGAGCCGGATCGACGCCGCTCTGGAACAGGATGGTCCACGAGGCCGACGGGAAGGCCACGGCGTTCCAGCCCCTCGCCCCGGTCGTGCCCGTGCGCAGGCCGCTGAGCACGACCCCACGCAGACCGCGCCGGCGTGCCTCGCGCATCGGCTGGCGATCGGGAAGCGGGACGAGCTTGCGAGTCAGGCGCGGTCCGTACAACGGATAGTCCCAATCGTCGGCGTCGAGCAGAACGCCAACTCGAGCGCGGGCCGGCAGATTCCGGTCGAGCCAGACGAGCGCGTCTCTCATCTCGCCGCGCGTAATGCTCTGCGCCTCGGCGCGCCCGAGACTCCAGGCAGACGCCGAATCGTCGACGCCTGCCGGCTTCGTGTGATTGAGCGCGAGACAGAACGCGAGCGTCACGATTCCCGTCGCCGCGAGCGCACCGGACAGGAGCCGGTACGGGCGGAGCCAGGCAGCGAGCGGCATCGTGAGCGCCACCGGGATCAGCAGAAACCGTCCGACGAACGCGTTGTAGCTGTAGAGGGCGGCGACCTCCAGCACGAAGAGCGGCAGCGTGAGGGCGAGCATAAATCGAAGGCGCGACGTTCTCAGCATCAGCCCGGCGATGACGAAGAACGCTGACAGCGGCAGGACGAGCAGCATGCCGAGCGGGCCGAAGTAGGAGATGTCCTCGTTCGAAAGCGTGTTCGGCCAGGGCGGCTCGGCCGGCAGTCTGAGCCCTTCGAACCCGGCCAGCCCGACGTTCCAGATGCCCTTCAGCACCTGCTGGTTGGGCCGGTAGCCGCTGAAGTCGATGAACCGCCAATAGTCGCGGGCGACGTTTGCGCCCACCTCCTTGACGGTCACCGTCGCCCGGAACGACTCGACCTCCGCCGACGCCCCGAACACGCTGCCGGTATGCCGAAGGTTGGAGACGTAGCCGAACGACCCGAACGCGGCGAACGCGATCGCCACGCAGACCGAAACCTCGACCAGGCGTCGCCGGGGCAGCAGGACGACTGCGACGACGGCCAGCAGCGGTAAGGCGAACAGCGCCGTCAGCTTCGTGCCGAGGGCGAGTCCGAGCGCCACGGCCACGATCGGAAGCTCGCGTCGCTGTGCGCCGACGAGCAGGGCGAGAGCGGCTGCAACGAACGACGCAACGATAAGTTCGTTCTGTGTCGTGGAGGCCTGTAACGCCACCTGGGTCAATGTCCCGGTGAGCAGTGCACCCAACGCGGCGCCGCGTCGATCGAAGCCGATACGAACCGACGTGAGGTAGATCGAGAAAAACAGCGCCAGCTCCGCTAGAAATTGCGGCAGCGCGGCGAGACGGTCGCCGTGAACGAACGCGAACGTGGCGAGGATCTCCATCTCGCCGTTGGGCGGGAAGACGTTTTGGCGGTCCGTGTGTGCACCGTGGATCCACCCGACAGCGTGGCCCTGGTACCAAGCTGCCGCGCGCGAGAGGTGGTAGGCAAGCGCGTCCCAGTTGTTCGGCGGCACCGCTATGGCTGTGAAGATCTCGTACGCAAGAGCGAGCCCGACCGCCGCGGCGAGGCCAAGCAGGACCGGCTCGCGCAGGAGTAGCCGACCCGGCGGAAGGGAGATGTGTGGACGCGGTCGCCCGAGCCGGAGCCAGACGGCGACCGCCGCGCCGGCGACGACGAACTGTAGGGCGAGGTAGCCCTCCGCCCGAACACCGCGCACGAGAGAGAGCAGCTCAGTGCCGCCGACCACCTCCCGCGGCGCCGAGCACATAGACGGCGGCGACGAACGCCGCCCCCTCAAGACGGAGACATGCTGCAGCGAGCAGTGCTGAGCCGACGACGAGTGCCGCCCAGAGCGTAAGCAGGAACACGCAGCCTGTATCGGCGCTCTCCGGCTATCCCTTGAACGAGGGATAGCCGCCGAGAAGGAAGAGCTAGACGGACATTGCCGAGCTGATCCCCGCGGCGTCACGCAGGGCGGCGGCCTTGTCCGTGCGCTCCCACGTGAAGTCCCGGTCCTCACGGCCGAAGTGGCCGTACGCAGCGGTCTTGGCGAAGATCGGCCGGCGCAGATCGAGATCGCGCAGGATCGCGGCCGGACGCAGGTCGAAGTGCTCGCGCACGAGCGCTTCGAGCTGGTCGACCGGAATGTGCTCCGTGGTGAACGTCTGCACGGCGATCGAGACCGGGTGCGCGACACCGATCGCGTACGCGACGTTGACCTCGCAGCGATCCGCGAGCCCGGCCGCGACGATGTTCTTCGCGACATAGCGGGCGGCATAGGCCGCCGAGCGGTCGACCTTCGTCGGATCCTTGCCGGAGAACGCACCGCCGCCGTGCCGCGCGGCGCCGCCGTAGGTGTCCACGATGATCTTCCGGCCCGTTAGGCCGGTATCCCCCATCGGGCCGCCGAGCACGAACTTTCCGGTCGGGTTCACGAACACGAAGTCGCGGTCGTCCATCAACCGCTTCTCGTCGTACAAATCTGAGGGCAGGATGGGACGAAGGACACGCTCGACGATGTCGGGCTTGATCAGATCCTCGGAGGAGATCCCGTCGGAGTGCTGCGTCGACACGAGCACGCGCTCGATCTCGACAGGGCGCTGCCGGCCATCGTCGTCGATCTCGTAGCGAATCGTCACTTGCGCCTTGCCATCGGGCCGCAGGTACGGCAGCTCGCCCGCCTTGCGCACCTCGGCGAGCCGCTTGCAGATCTTGTGCGCGAGCATGACCGGCAGGGGCATCAGCTCCTTCGTCTCGTTCGACGCGTAGCCGAACATCATCCCCTGGTCGCCGGCGCCGATCCGGTCGAGCGGATCGTCGTCACTCGGGTCGTGCTGCATCTCATACGACGAATCGACGCCCTGCGCGATGTCGGGGGACTGCTCGTCGAGCGCAACCACGACACCGCACGTCGTCGCGTCGAAGCCCCACTCCGAGTGCGTGTAGCCGATCTCCGAAATCCGTTCGCGCACGAGCTTGGGAATGTCGACGTAGATGTCCGTAGAGATCTCGCCCGCGACGACGACCAGACCGGTCGTGATCAGCGTTTCGCAGGCGACCCGTCCTTCGGGATCCTCCGCCAGAACGGCATCGAGGACCGTGTCCGAGATCTGGTCGGCGACCTTGTCGGGGTGCCCCTCGGTGACGGATTCCGAGGTGAATAGGAACTCGCGGGCGGCCATCGGGCCACAGGCTACACAGAACGCCTGACTACTTGATGCGCAGGAAGAAGGAGATCTGGAACTCGTGGGAGCGGCTCACGGCGTATTCGACCGCGGAGCGCAGCGGCTTCAGGTTCCGCTCGACAGCGGGCGGGATCTGGCCAAGCCGGCGAAGCGCCGGGATGGTGCTGTGGATGTCGACGTAGAGCACGACCTGCGGCGAAGCCGGCACACCGGATGTCGCGTCTTTGTACTCCTGACTGTTCGTAAGCGACTTGCCGCCGCTCTTCGCGAACACGATCCCGGACGGAAGATCGGTAATGATGAGCTTGCCCTTGACGTTGGCGTACCGCACGGCGACCGGCCATGCGCAACCACAGATCACCCTCGCAGGCACACCGGCGATTGTCGTCCGGTGAGGCCGCGCTCCGAGCTCTTTCGCATAGCGGTTCAGGATGCGGTCCAGAGTTGCCGCGCCGTCGACGCCGCTTCGCGGCGACGCGATGAAGGTGATGTCGGGCAAATCGTTCGTGCCGGCGGCGCGAACGTAGAAGGCGTTCTCGCCCTCCAGGATCGTACCGAGCTGCCGAAAAGCGCCGTCAAGCCCCTTGGCGCCGAACTGCTGCAGGATCGGGTTGTCGCCAAGCCCGTCGAGCATCCCCTTCGAA
Source organism: Actinomycetota bacterium (assembly GCA_030773975.1). Classification (GTDB taxonomy): domain Bacteria; phylum Actinomycetota; class Thermoleophilia; order Gaiellales; family Gaiellaceae; genus 3-1-20CM-4-69-9. Next base: position 7,218 of record JALYLY010000038.1, read on the forward strand.
CCGTGGAACGCGAGGTAGAGCAGCGCATCCTTCGGCACGAGCTTCTCCAGGCTGCCGTCCGAGCCGTTCACGTCGACGTTCTTGAACGCCTTGCCCGGCGTGCCGTGCACGGTCTCGTCCCACGCGATTCCGTCGGACTTCGCACGCAGCGTCATCTGGAGCCAGTCGAGCGTGCCGAGCTTCTTGAGGTACGGCTCCGCCTCGGGACCCCCATACTTGCGCGCCGCGGCCATGACCTGCGGTCCGTTGAAGTACGCGCGGACGATTCCGTCGCCGGCTTTGGCCATCGCGCTCGAGAAGGTCTTGTTCTCCGAGAGCGTGCGCTTTGCGGAGTCGCTCGCCTGCGTGAAGGCGTCGATCGCAGCCTGCTTGTTGGAGATGACCGTCCAGCCGTGGAACTGCTCATAGACGAGCTTGCTCGAGGGATCGGCGGCGTTGCCCTTCCTCACCGCGCCCTCGAACGCACCTAGGTCCTTGGGCCGCATCAGGGCCACGGTCTCGTCCGGGTGAGCGAAGTCGAGCATCACGACGTCCAGCTCTGGGCCGAGCGCAGGCTTGAGGTCTTCCTCCCAGTCGAGCCCGTTCTTCGTCAGCTCCTGCTTGATCGAGTCGATCGCCTTCTGTTTGTCCGGGAACTTGTTCGCGAGCTCGTTGACCGTCTGCCATTGCGACGAGCCCAGGTCGGTGTCGATCGCGACGTACAGCGGGGCCGAGGCCGGGACGAAGTCGGCTCCGCCGGAACTGGGACTCGTCGTGCCGCCGCAACCCGCAAGCCCGAAGGCGAAGAGCGCGAGCAGAGCGCCGAGCTTGCGCGCTAACGAATCGTGAGCCTGGCTTCGAGTCTGCTCGTCGAACCGGAACGGGTGCCGAACGCGACGAGCGTGCCGAACTTCTCGAGCTTCGCGGTCGTGGACGGCTTGGACTGGCCCTTGCCCGTCAGCGAAGCGAGCGCCTGGAGGATCGGTGCGAGCCGTTGGATGTCTGCGTACGCCAACCATGTGACCTCGTCCGGGGCATCGGCCGCAGCGAGCGCATCCTTGAACGGTTGGTCATCGACGAGGGATCCGCTGCCGGGACTGACCCCGGCCGCGGCGTTCGTCAGCAGAACCTTGTTGCCGCGCCGTTCGACGCGGAGCGGCAGCACCTTGGCGGCCTTGGCAGCGAGAGCTCGAAGAGAAGTCGCCGCCGCCGCAGGATCAGCGGACTGAACTTCCAGGGTGATCACCGGCAGGAGCGTCCCCGGCAGGAGATACAGCACGCCTTCGCCACCGAGGGAGCGCAGACCGTTGAGGAACGGCGGGATCGACGCTCGAAGGGTGGGCTCGGCCTGGATCCGCGCGAGCAGCTGATTCACGTTCTTGAACGAGACCGCGAGAATCGCGCCCGAAGGTACGTCGTGCAGCAGCGCCGGTTTGTACGCCGCAGGTGTCGACGCGCCGGCGGCACGTGCGTCGACGTGTAGCGCGCTCTTGTCGACGGTGATGCCTGCGGCGACCCAGCGCGGCGAACCTGCGACCCGCACGAGTGCGCGCAGCTTGGGCGGCAGTTGCGCCGCTCCGGACCCCGACGCATAGGCCGTGGCAAATCCGGAGTCGCCGACCTGCGAGATCGCGTTCTTGAAATCGGCGTTGTCTGCGAGCGAGCTTCCCGCGGCGGCGTCGCGCACGGCCTTGAAGGCTTCCGCGGAATCTGCAACGACCGACCAGCCGCCGATCTGCTCGACGGTGTAGTGCTCAGTCCCCTGATCGAACTTCTTGGCGAGTGCCTGCAACTTTGCCACGTCGGTCGGCTTCACGATCGCGACAGCCTCCGGCTTCCCGTTGTCGACCCCCAGCACCGCGAGATTCGCGCGATCGCCGAGCGCCGGCTGGATGTCGCGCTTGTAGTCGAGTTTGCTGTCGAGCGGGCCGAACAGATCGGTTACGACCTGCCAGGACTGCGAGTCGAGATTCGCGTCGGCGCTGACGTACGCGAGCGCGGAGGCCGGGACGAGGCTCGCCGCGTCAGTGCCGGAGGACGTTCCTGTTGCGGCGGTGCTGCTACCGCAGCCGGCTGCGACGAGCACAAGGCCGAGTGCGAGCGCTGCGAGGGCGGCACGCATCGAGCGGAATGGTAGCTCTCACTCGGCGGTGGGCTGGCGACCCATGAGGCTGGCCAGGAGCTCGTGCAGGGGTTCGCCGCTCAGGACCCGGCAGACGCCTTCGGTGATCGGTAGCTCGACACCGAGCCGATGTGAGAGATCTCTGAGAACCGGGGCGGTCGTGAGGCCCTCAACGACCTGGCCGATCTGCGTTGCGGCCTCGTCTGCGCTCGCGCCCTGGGCGATCAGCTCGCCTGCACGGCGGTTGCGCCCGTACCCCGAGTAACAGGTGACGTTCAGGTCGCCCATGCCGGCGAGCCCGGAAAAGGTCTCCGGCTGTCCTCCAGATGCTTCGCCGAGCCGGGCCATCTCGACCAGGCCGCGCGTGATCAGACTCGCCTTGGCGTTGTCGCCGAGAGCCAGGCCGTCCACGCCGCCGGCTGCGAGCGCGATCACGTTCTTCGCGGCCGCGCACAGCTCGACGCCGACCAGGTCGTCGTTCACGTACACGCGGAAGACCATGGAGTTGATCGCTTCCTGCAGGCGCTCGGCGAGCCCGCGGTCCTCGCTTGCGATCACGGTCGCGGACGGCAAGCCCTGCGCGATCTCCTCCGCCATGTTCGGCCCGGAGAGCACCGCGACCGGCCGGCCTTGCACGCGCGTCGACAGCCGGTTTCCCGTGGCCGGGTCGAGACCCTTCGTCAGGATCAGCACGGGCGCGTTGCCGGGCAGCGCCTCTGCGACCTCGGCGAACGCGCGACTTGGAACCGCCAGCACGACCAGGTCCGCCTCGGCGACCGGCGCGTCCTCGACCGTCGCGGCCTTGACCCCACGAAGATCCGTTGTCGTGAGGTAGCGAGGATTGTGGCCCGTCTCCTCGATCGCACGCACCTGCTCGGGGTCGCGGCACGCGAGCGTGACCTCGTGGCCGCGGTCGCGCAGGAGCGCCGCAAAGGCGGTTCCCCACGATCCCCCTCCCACGACGGCGACCCTCACGGCGCCATCCTGACGCTCAGCGCGGAACGAAGTCGATCGTGACCGGTACGCCCTCGAGCTCGAAGCGCTCGCGCAGCTGGTTCTCCACCCAGTAGCCGTAGTCGCGGGTGACCAGGGTCGGATCGTTGACCGAGAAACGGAAGCGCGGGGGTCGGGCGGATACCTGCGCCCCGTAGAGGAGGTTCAGGCTCCGCCCCTCGCGCGACGGCGGCTGGCGTCGCTCGCGCAACTCCGCGAGGAAACGGTTGAGCTCGGCCGTCGGCACGCGCGCCGTGTGCTTGTCGTAGAGCTTTTCGATCGCGTCGAGCAGCCGCTCGACCCCGCGGCCGGTCTTCGCGGACACGGCGACGTGCGGGGGGCGCTGGCGCAGGCGACGCTCCAGCTCGGGCCTGATGTCTTCGATGCCGAGCGTCGTCGCATCCCATTTCGAGAGCACGACGATGGTCGAGTCCTGCGCCTTCCGCGCGATGTCGGCGATGGTGAGATCGTGGTCGACGAGCCCTTCGGACGTGTCCACGAGGACGAGCGCAACGTCCGCACGCTCGGCCGCTTCGCGCGCGCGCAGCTCCGAGTAGTACTCGATCCCCTGCCGGTGCCGGCGCTTGCGGCGGATGCCTGCGGTGTCGACGAAGACGAAAGTGCGATCGCCGCGTTGGAAGACGGTGTCGATCGAGTCGCGAGTCGTGCCGGGTGTCTCCGACACGATCACGCGGTCCTGGCCGAGGATCGCGTTGAGCAGCGACGACTTGCCGACGTTCGGCCGGCCGAGGATCGCGACGCGGATCGCATCGTCTGGTGTCTCCACCCGCCCGGTTCCGGGCAGCTGGTCGACGATCATGTCGAGGAGGTCCCCGCTGCCGTGGCCGTGCAGAGCGGAAAGGGGCCGCGGGTCGCCGAGCCCGAGGCGGTGGAGGTCGAGCGCCAGGTGTTCCTGCGCAGGGTCGTCGATCTTGTTCGCGATCAGCAACACAGGCTTGCGCGCGCGCCGCAGGATGTCCGCGACCTCCTCGTCGCCGGGCGTCACCCCGGCGCTCGCGTCGACGACGAAGAGCACGAGATCGGCTTCGCCGACCGCCTGCTTCGCCTGCTCTGCGATCGACTTCGTCATCGGCGACTGGTCGGCGATGTCGACGCCGCCCGTGTCGATGAGCAGGAAGCGTTTCCCGTTCCACTCGCCGACGAGCTCCTTGCGATCGCGTGTCACGCCGGATGTCTCGTGCACGACGGCCGCGCGCGAACCGGTCAGCCTGTTGATCAGCGTCGACTTGCCGACGTTCGGGAAACCGACGATCGCAACCGTTCCGTGCAGCGGCTCCTGCGCTGCGTCGGTCACTTCGGTGGCGTCGCCATGCGTGGCCGGCCCTGCTCGTGCGTCGTGACGAGAAACTCCCACAGCTTTCGGAGCTCCTGCTGAATATCGACCGCGGCCGCGCGGTATCCCTTCGAGTTGCGCGGATGGTGGCTCACGTCGAGCGGCTCGCCGAAGGCGATCGAGACGGGGTGGAAGTTGCCGAGCCGCCAGTCCTGCGAGCCGTGAATCGCGCCGCAGACGACGGGCGCGCTTTCCTGGACGGCGATCATCGCGGCGCCGGGCAGGACCGTGCCGGGCTCGCGCTGCTGCCGTGTGCCTTCGGGGAACATGCCGAGCGCGTCACCGCGGTGCACGATCTCGCGCATGATGCGCACCGCTTCACGGTCGGACTCTCCGCGGCGCACTGCAATGGTCCCGAACGTACGGATGAGCGGCCCGATGATCGGATTGTCGTGCGCCTCCTGTTTCGCGACGTAGTAGAGCGTGCGCGGCACGTGGGCGCCGAGCGCCCAGGGGTCGAGCCACGAAAAGTGGTTGAAGCAGAGAACAACCGGGCCGTTCGCGGGGATGCGCCCCTTGCCGTAGACCCGCAGCGGCGTCACTAGTCGTACCGCTCCAGCGAAGAATGGTCGCGACACGACCTGCGCGATCTGTGTCCTGTTCATCGCTGCGACGCTGCGAGCCGCTCTTGCACGAGCTGCTCGATCCGGGTCACGACGTGGTCGACCTCGAGGTCGGTCGTGTCGATCCGCTCGGCGTCGGGAGCGGGTTGCATGCGGACCGCATCGCTCTCGTCGCGCAGGCGAAGATCCGTCGCGAGCGCGTCGCCGCCGATGTCGGGACGTTCCGCCTGGCGGCGGCGTGCGCGCGTGCCCGAATCGGCGTTGAGGTAGATCTTGACCTCCGCGTCGGGAGCGACGACGGTGCCGATGTCCCGTCCCTCGATCACGACGTTCCCCTGCTGGCCGAGCTCGCGTTGGCGCTCACGCATCACCTCGCGGACGGCGTGGTGCCGCGCCACCACCGGGACCTGGCGGTCGATGCGCGATTCCCGGATGGAGGCGGTGACGTCGGTGCCGGCGATCAGGACGCGTCCCGTCTCGCCGAAGGTGACGGGGTTCGCACGGGCGAGCTCTCCGAGCGGCTCGCCGTCACCGAGCGGCAGGCCGCGTTGCATCGCCAGCCACGTCAGCGCGCGGTACATGGCGCCGGTATCGAGGTAGCGAAAGCCGAGCCGCTCGGCGAGTCGCC
>JALYLY010000039.1 GCA_030773975.1 Actinomycetota bacterium
GGTGAGATCACTGCCCGTCTCGCCGACCGTGTCGAGGAGCTCGAAGCCAAGGCGTATGAGCTCGCGGGCGAGGAGTTCCTGCTGGGCTCGACGCAGCAGGTCGCGCGCATCCTGTTCGAGAAGCTGCAGCTGACGCCGGGGCGCAAGGGGAAGACGGGCTACTCGACGGATACGCGGGTGCTGCGGACGATCCGCGGCGAGCACGAGATCGTGCAGGTGATCGAGGAGTGGCGTGAGTACTCCAAGCTGCTCAACACCTACCTCGGGCCGCTGCCGTCTCTGCTCTCGGAGACCGACGCTCGACTGCACACCACCTTCAATCAGACGGTCGCATCGACGGGTCGGCTCTCCACTACGAATCCCAACCTGCAGGCGATCCCGATCCGCACGGACCTCGGCAAGGAGATCCGTTCGGCGTTCGTGCCGGAATCGGGCTCGCGCCTGCTGTCGGCCGATTACTCGCAGATCGAGCTGCGCATCCTCGCCCACGTATCCGGCGAGCCGAAGCTGCGCGAGGCGTTCGCGCGTGGCGACGACATCCACACGGCGACCGCGGTCGAGGTGCTCGGCAAGGACCCTTCGGAGCTGACGTCCGGCGACCGCTCGATCGCAAAGATGATCAACTTCGGGATCGTCTACGGAATCTCGGCCTTCGGGCTCTCGGAGAATCTCGAGATCCCGCGTGACGAGGCCCAGCAGTACATCGACGCCTACCTCGCGCGCTTCCCGCTCGTGCAGGACTTCATCCAGCGCACGATCGAGCAGGCGAAGCGCGACGGCTACGCCACGAGCCTGCTCGGACGGCGCCGACCGACGCCGGAGATCCGCGCCTCCAACCGGGCGACGCGTTCGCTGGGTGAGCGCCTTGCGGTGAACTTCGTCATGCAGGGCTCGAACGCGGACATCATCAAGAAGGCGATGATCGCGATCCACCGGCGCCTCCGCGACGAGGGCCGGGGCGCGCGCCTCGTCCTCCAGGTGCACGACGAGCTCCTGCTCGAGGTGCCCGAGGCGGAAGTCGGCCCGGTGCGCGAGGTTGTCCGCGAGGAGATGTGCCGGGCCTATCCGCTCGACCCGCCGCTGGCGGTCGAGATCGGCGTCGGCGACGATTGGAGCGAAGCCAAGGCGTAGGGGCCGACAGGGGCATTTCAAGCCCCTGGCTATACTGATCGACCGCTGATGGCCACCGAGCAAACCGAGCAGAGAATTGCAGGCGACGGCGTCTGGATCACCGGTCCAGACGGCGAGCTGATCCCGGACTACGAGTCCACCTTCCCGACCATCAACGAGGGCGAAGTCGTCCACGGACAGGTCGTCCGGGTGGACAAGGACGAGGTGCTCGTCGACATCGGCTACAAGTCGGAGGGCGTGATCCCGGTCGCCGAACTCTCGATCCGGCGGTCCGTGAACCCGGCCGACGAAGTGTCCGTCGGAGACGAGATCGACGCGCTCGTGATGACGAAGGAGGACGCCGAAGGCCGGTTGATCCTCTCGAAGAAGCGCGCCCGCTTCGAGCTCGCCTGGAAGGCGATCGAAGGCGCAGCCGAGTCGGGTGAGCCGGTGAACGGCCGTGTGATCGAGGTCGTAAAGGGCGGACTGATCCTCGACCTGGGCGTGCGCGGATTCCTCCCGGCCTCGCTCGTCGACATTCGCAGGGTGCAGGATCTCGACGAGTTCATGGGCCAGGAGCTCCGCACCAAGGTGATCGAGCTCAACCGCTCGCGCAACAACGTCGTGCTCTCCCGTCGCGCCGTCCTCGAGGACGAGCGCAAGGAGATGCGCCAGGCGATCCTCGATCGCCTCAACCCGGGCGACGTCGTCGAGGGCCAGATTTCCAACATCGTCGACTTCGGCGCCTTCGTCGACCTCGACGGGATGGACGGTCTCATCCATATCTCCGAACTGTCGTGGTCGCACGTGAACCATCCGTCGGAGGTCCTCGAGATCGGTCAGACGGTGAAGGTGAAGGTGCTCGACATCGATCGTGAGCGCCAGCGCATCTCATTGGGCCTCAAGCAGACCCAGTCCGACCCGTGGCAGCAGGTGCTCGAACAGCACAAGGAAGGCGATGTCGTCGAGGGCAAGGTGACGAAGGTGGTCACGTTCGGCGCCTTCGTCGAGATCCTCCCGGGCGTCGAGGGACTCGTACACATCTCCGAGCTCGCGCAGCATCACGTCGAGAACCCGCGCGAGGTCGTATCGCAGGGCGACACGGTGCCGGTACTGATCCTCGAGGTCGATGCGGAACGCCGCCGGTTGTCTCTTTCGCTCAAGCGTGTCGACGCCGACCGGCGTGCAGAGTCGGAAGGCCCGATCGAGGGAACACCGCACCTCGACCTGTCCGAGGACGTCTTCAGCGATTCTGCTTCGGCGCCGCTCGCGCCTGAGCTCGGCGCACCGCCGGCCACAGACGAGGCCGTGGAGCGTGAGGCAGTGGACGCAGGCGACGAGGTCGATTCGGCCGCGACCGACGAAGCACCAGCTCCCGCCGAGCCCGTTTCCGACGAGCACTAAAGCGAAGCGGCCTCTCGCAGTCGCGATCACCGGTGGAATCGGCGCCGGCAAGAGCGCTGCGCTCGAAGCGTTCGCACGCCACGGCGCCGCGACGCGGTCGAGTGACGAGATCGTGCACCGGCTGCTCCGGAGCGATCAGGAAGTCCAGCGTAAGCTGGTCGAGCGGTTCGGCCCCGAGGTGATCGGCAGCGAGGGTGCCGACCGGGCCGCCGTCGCCCGCATCGTCTTCAACGATCCCGAGCAGCTCGACTGGCTCGAAGGGCTTCTCCACCCGAGGGTGGTGCAGGACCACACCGCTTGGCGCCAGGAGCTCGCCGATGGTCCCGATCCGCCGGCCGTGACGGTGACCGAGGTGCCGCTCCTCTACGAAACCGGCGGCGACAAGCGCTTCGACGTCGTCGTCGTGATCACTGCACCGCCCCACGTACGGGCGAAGAGGAGGCCGCTGGCCGACAAACGCGAGCAGCGGCTGCTTCCTGAGGACGAGAAGATCCGGCTCAGCGACTATGCGTACGTCAACGACGGGGGGCTCGACGAACTGGATGCGTTCGTCGCCGGAGTGATGGCAGACCTCGTGCCGTGAAACGGATCCTCGGCATGGTCGTGCTCGTCGGCGCGCTGCTCGCAACGTTCGCCACGCTGCAGTCGTCCAAGCCGGGCTGGTGGGAGCGGCTGTGGTATCCGCTGTCCTACCAGCAGATCGTTCGTGGCCACGCGCGCAACTACGACCTCGACCCGGCGCTCCTGGCCGCGGTCATCTACCAGGAGTCGAAGTTCAAGCCCGACGCTCGATCGACCTCCGGCGCGATCGGTTTGATGCAGCTCCTCCCGGACACGGCCAAGGGAATCGCCATCCATACCGGCGGCTCGAAGTTCCGAGTCGAGGATCTCTACGACCCCGAGATCAACGTTCGCTACGGCGCCTGGTACCTCCGTCACCTGCTGGAGAAGTACGGCGACGAGCAGGATGCCCTGGCTGCCTATAACGCGGGCCAGGACAACGTCGACCGGTGGCGCCGTGCCGGCGAGGGCATCCAGTTCGCGGAGACGCGCGCCTATGTCACGCGGGTCGAGGAGCTGAAGCGGATCTACCGCCGCGCCTACGGCGCCGAGCTCGGAACCTGAGGCGAACAGCCGGTCGCGCTCCCGGCGCGATTCTCGATCTTGAACTGCAGTGCCGCCTCGGAGCTGTTCCCGCGCATGTCGGCGACCCTCACTTCGATCTCGTACAGCCCGTTCGGATACGAGCGCGTGTCGACGAAGCTGGCGAGGTTGTAGAGGAATCGCCCGGCCATGAAGTACTGGCGATTCGAGAACCTGGGCGCGTTCTGGTAGCTGCCGCGCGCATAGACGCTCCAGAAATACCTCGAGATCGGGATCGTCGTGCGGAAATCGACTGCGGGGACGTCGTCTACGTAGGTGATCCCGCCGACCCGCGCGAGCGACCATGTGATGAGCGCGGGGGAGAGCGGGAAGCCTCCGAACACGCCCGGGACCGCCATCGGTGCGGCGTCATCCGCGGCGGCCACGAGCGAAACGGTGCCGCAAACGGTCGCGGAGTCGAACGGCAGCAGCGATCCTGCCGGCCGCACGTTGATGGCGCGCACCTGGGGAACCGTGTGGTCGCGGTACGGAGCGATGCCACCGCGTGCAAGGGGATTCCAGACGCGACCGCCGCGAATCTCGGACAGATGGACGTGGTCGTACGCCCGTAGCACGGTCCCGAGCACCGTCTTGCCGGCGATGACGTGCTGCCCGTTGCGGACTCTCACGACCAGGTGGAAGTACTGGAAGACACCGTGGCCCTTGGTCTTGACCGAGACGGCTGACTCGTCGATGTAGCGCACCTTGCCCGAGATGACGGGATACACCGGCGTTCCCGCCGGCGCGGCGATGTCGATACCGTTGTGGAAGAGGAAGGTGCCCGGTCCCTGCAGGCCGTCGGTGAGCATCGTGTTGAGGAACCGCGTGCGCGGGTCCCCGAAGTTCGCCCGGATCGGATGCTGCTGATTGAAGGGGTTGAGGGGCCACGGGTAGGCGGAGGCAGCCGTGGCCGCGACGAGCGCGGCGAGACAGCAGCCGAGGAGGAGGGGAAGTCGGAAGCGCACGCTGGTAAGACGGATTCGGACGGGACAAGGTTAGCCCTCTTCCCGGACAAGCGGAAAGCGCCCCCGTAGAGACGCTTCCGCGACGTGGAGGTCGTGCTCTAGCGATCGAGCCAGGTCTTGCGGTTGTGGACGTTGATGACCTGCGACGTGGAGCTGTGGTTGCCCGCTGTGTCCCAGGCGGTTGCCGTGAGCCTGTAGACGCCGTCCTTCAACTGATGGGTGTCGAACTTCGCAGCGAGCTTGAACAGATACGCGCCCGGCTGGTACCAGTAGCGGTGCACGCCCATCTGGACCATGTTCATGTGCGTGCCGCGCGCATATGTGTGCCACATGTCGCTTGTGGCCGGCAGATTGTGGCTGACGTCCATCGCCGTCGTTTCCGGGACCATCAGTTGGCCACTCGGGAACGCTTCGACGTGATAGGTCAGCTTCGACGGGGTGACCGGCAGCCCGTTCCACTTGCCCGGGACGGGGACGGCCGGCGTGTCGGTGGCTGACGCGACGATCTCGACGCTGCCGTGGAGGTACTCCGGGAGGAGGTCCGACCCGGCGTCGCGCAACCGGAAGGTGATCGCGTTCACTCGGGGCGTTGTGGAATCGGTGTACGGCCCGATGTGACCGGCCGCGAGCGGGTTCGTGGGCTTGCCGTTCTGCAACTCGGTCAGATGAACGTGCTCGGAGCCGCGGAGGATCTGGCCGAGAATCGTCTGACGCGCCTGCACGTGGTCGCCGGGTTTGACTGCCGAGCGGATGTGCCAGTACTGGAAGGAGTTGCCGCCGTCCGAGTCGACTTCGACCCAATCAGGCGTGACGATCCGGACGACGCCCGAGCGGACCGGATAGACGTCCGTGCCGTCCGGAGCGGCAATGTCGATTCCCTGGTGGTACGAGCACGCGCAGCGACTCGTCATCAGCCCGCGGACCGTCGGGTTGCCGCGGAAGATCGACCGCGGGTCCGCGAAGCTGCCGCGGATCGGGTGCTGGCGGTCGAACGGCTTGACGGGCCAACTGTAGGAGCCCGACGGGGCCTCGGAGGAGGCCTGTGGCGTAGCTGCGGCGGTGGAGGTCTGTGCCGGGAGGGCCGTCCGTCCTGCCAGGGCGCCACCGCTGATCGCCGCTGCGAGGAGGAACATCGTGGCCATGCGGCGCTGGGCGCCGCGCTGGAGATGAGAGTTGGTAGCCATGCGGCCACCGTCGAAGGGGGTCGCAACGCATCCCTCAGCGCGGACTAACGATTCGCTAATGCGAGCGGTTAGCGGCGGGTTAGGTCTGGCCCCGAGAGTGCGTGGCCGGCCGGCTGGGCCTCGTCGGCGTGTCGCTGTTCAGAAGCAAAGGACCGTGTTACAAACCTCAAATGCCTGATTTTCGGATCCTCGGACCGCTCGAGATCGTCGACGAGACGGGCCCGCTCCTGCTCGGCGGGCTGAAGCAGCGCGCGGTCCTGGCGCTCCTTCTGCTCGAGGCTCCGAAGGCGGTCTCGACGGACCGGCTGATCGACGCGCTCTGGGCGGAGCAGCCGCCTCGCACTGCGGCCACTTCCCTCCAGAACTTCATCTCACAACTCCGGAAGACGCTCGGTGCAGACGTGCTCGTGACGAAGCCACCCGGATATGCGCTGGCAATTCGACCCGAGCAGATCGATCTGACGCGCTTTCGTCATCTTGTCGCGACGGCCCGGGCCGCGACGGAGGCCGCAGAGCGGGCAGCCATGATGCGGGAAGCGCTCGACCTCTGGCGCGGCGGTCCGCTGGCCGACTTCGAATTCGAGCCCTTCGCCCAACCCGAGATTGCACGGCTGAAGGAGGAGCGGCTTGCGGTGGTCGAAGAGAGGATCGACGCCGACCTCGAGGCCGGCCGCCATGCCGAGATCGTCGGCGAGGTCGAGGCGCTTGTCGATCGCCATCCCACCCGCGAGCGTCTTCGCGCCCATCTCATGCTTGCCCTATATCGCTCTGGACGGCAGGCGGAGGCTCTCGCCGTCTACCAAGACGCGCGCCGTACGCTCGTCGACCAGCTCGGGATCGAGCCGGGCCGCGATCTACAGCAGCTGCACGCCGAGATCCTGCGACAGGACGCGGGGCTGCGCGCCCCCGACGCAGCGCCCCCTGCAGAAGATCACTTCGACGAAGTCCTCCGGATCTTGCTCGGGGGGCGGCTGGTCGCCGTCCTCGGTGCAGACGTGGGTGAGCTGGCCGGCAGGCTCGCGGAACGCTTCGACTACCTCGAGAACGGAGCCGGGCTACCGCGTGTCGCGCAGTACGTGTCCGTAATGAAGGGGTCAGGGCCGCTCTACGACGAATTACACGCGCTCCTCGACTTGGACGTTCCCCCGACAGCCGTGCACCGGTTCTTCGCCTCGATTCCACCTGTCTTGCGCGCGCGTGGAGTGCCGCACCAATTGATCGTGACGACGAGCTACGACCTTGCGCTCGAGGCCGCGTTCCTCGAAGCGGGCGAGGAATTCGACGTCGTCTCGTACATCGCGACGGGTCCTGCTCGCGGAAAGTTCTGCCACATCACGCCAGAAGGGCGGGGCCGGCTCATCGATCTGCCGAATACCTACGCTACGGAGCTTTCGCTCGAGCGGCGCACAGTGATCCTCAAGCTCCACGGCCAAGTCGATCGCGGACCGGAGCGCGAATGGGAGAGCTTCGTCGTCACCGAGGACGACTACATCGACTATCTGGCCCAAATGGATCTCACGGGTGCCGTACCAGTGTCTTTGGCAGCCAAGCTGAGGCGCAGCCACTTCCTCTTTCTCGGTTACACGATGGCGGACTGGAACCTGCGCGTGATCCTCAACCGGCTCTGGAGCGATCAACCCCTGAGCTATCGCTCGTGGGCGGTGCAGCCTCAGCCAATGCCGCTCGAGCGTGAGTTCTGGAGGCGTCGTGACGTCGAGGTGCACGAGCTTCCGCTCGAGCAATACGCAGGCATCCTTGCGCGGCACGCCGGGATCGAGCTCGCCGAGGCGACGGCATGAGCGAGTTGGCCGCCCCCTCCTCGCCTTACAAGGGTCTAGCGGCTTTCGACGATTCAGCCGTCGACGCACTGTTCTTCTTCGGACGCGACCGGGACAGTGAGGTGATCGCGGCCAACCTGATGGCTTCGCGGGTGACCGTGCTGTTCGGGCCTACCGGCGTCGGAAAGACGTCCGTGCTTCGAGCGGGTGTTGCGTACAAGCTCCGACAGGAGGCCGGGGTCGATGTGCGGATCCATTCCTCCTGGATCGGTGATCCCGGCGAAGCATTCGCGGATCTAACGCCGCTGACAGGACGCGATCTGTATCTCATGCTCGATCAGTTCGAGGAATTCTTCCTCTACCACGAGGGCGATCTCACCTTCATCCAGGAGCTCGCCGACGTGATTCGGCGGCCGGATCTGCGCGTGAACGTCTTGATCGGGATCCGGGAAGACGCACTGGCCCTGCTCGACGCCTTCAAAGCAGTGATTCCGAATCTCTTGTCGAATCGGCTGAGGCTCGAGAACCTGGACCGTCAGGCAGGGGAGGCAGCGATTCGCGGTCCATTGGAGCGCTTCAACGAGCTCGTTCCTGTCGAGCAGCGCGTCCACCTGGAGGCGGCCCTCGTCGAGGC
>JALYLY010000040.1 GCA_030773975.1 Actinomycetota bacterium
CATCATGGCCGCGAAGCGGCCGGACTTCCCAGCGTTATGGGGGCGGGAGGATTCGAACCTCCGTAGGCTGAGCCGACGGGTTTACAGCCCGTTCCCTTTGGCCACTCGGGCACACCCCCGGGGCGACGGATTGTAGCCATGCCCGTTCGAGAACCCTTGCCGCCCTGCCGGGCTCTGCCCGGTGCGGCCACACTGCTCGCCGTTAGGAAATCGCCAGAAGGGTCGTCGTGGCCGCGAAGCGGCCGGACTTTCGGTAGCTGACGTAGCCTTATGTCGTGGAGCGGTATGACGTCGCAATCGTCGGCGCTGGGCCTGCAGGGTCCACTGCCGCCTACCGCCTTGCGCGCTCTCGCGCGCGCGTCCTACTAATAGACAAAACTCGCTTCCCGCGGGACAAGCCATGCGGCGGCGGGCTGACGATGCGGGCTGTCCGTCAGTTGCCGTTCTCCGTCGAGCCCGTCGTCGAAGACCGGATCACGCGCACACGGTGCCGGTTTCGGTATGGGCCGAAGATCGAACGGGAATCGAGCCGGGTGATCTGTCTGATGACGCAGCGCCGACGGCTCGACGCGTTCCTCGTCGAGCAGGCGGTTGCGGCGGGGGCCGAGTTTCGCGACGGTGTTCACGTCAAAGTCGACTCCGAGACCGAGTTGCGTGTCGACGGCCGGCCGGTCGAGGTCGCCGCGGTGATCGGCGCCGACGGCGCGAACGGGATCACCGCTCGTTCGCTCGGGCTCGGCGGCGCGATCGTCAACGGCGTCGCGCTCGAGGGCAATCTGCCTTACGAAGAGCTTCCACTCGGCTCGTGGCAGGGGAGGCTCGTCCTCGAGCTGGGGAACGTGCCCGGCGGGTACGGCTGGATCTTCCCGAAGGGCGACCATGTCAACTTCGGGGTCGGTGGCTGGGCCCAGGAGGGGCCGCAGCTGCGCCGACACCTGCGCGTCCTCTGCGAGCGCTACGGCATCGAGCTGCGACAGCTCTCCGACCTACGTGGCCATCGCCTGCCGATGCGACGGCCGGCGACCGTGCTCGCCCGGGGACGAGCTCTGGTGATCGGGGACGCGGCAGGCGCACTCGATCCAGTTTCCGGCGACGGCATCTATGAAGCCCTCGTCACGGCCCGGCTCGCCGCGGCCCATACGGTCGAGCTGCTAGAGGGCAGTGCCACGAGCCTCGAGCCCTACGCAGCGGCGGTCCACCGCGAGCTCGACCAGCTCGCTTCAGCCGGTTGGGGCGCCAAGATCGCGCTCGACCGCTACCCACGCGCAGTTTTCGCCTTGATGCGCCTTCCGGTGACGTGGCGCGTGATCGAGAAGCTCATGCTGGGCGAGGTCTCCCACCCTGGCGAGGCCCAGGGTGCGGGCCGGAGGGTGATGAAGCTGATCGAGGGTCTCGCCCGCCTCGCGCGCGACCCGCACGCGGCCGCGGCCTAAAGCGCCCCCAAAGACCTGCCGATGGATGGATGGCCGCCATGGAGCTCAATCCCCTGCTCAGACGCGCTGTGGAACTCGGCGCCAGCGACATCCACCTGAAGGTCGGCCTCCCGCCGATCCTTCGGCGCGACGGCGCGCTCAGCCCGCTCGAGGAGTCCGCGATCTTGGTCGACCGGGACATGGAGTCCCTGATCGAGCTGGTGGGGAAGCACTCGCCCGAGCGCCTCGAGACCTTCAAGCAGACGGGCGATCTCGACGTCGCCTACCAGGACGACGATCTCCCGCGGTTTCGCGTCAACGCCTTCAGGCAGCGCGGACACATCTCGTTCGCTTTCCGCGTGATCCCGAAGAACGTTCCGAACTTCGAGATGCTCGGCCTCCCCGATGGCATTCGCCGGCTCGCCGAAGAGCACCGCGGGCTGGTGTTGGTTACAGGAGCAACGGGCTCGGGCAAGTCGACGACGCTCGCCGCGATGGTCGACCACATCAACCGGTCGCGGCAGCAGCACATCGTCACGATCGAGGACCCGATCGAGATCCTGCACAGCGACCACTCGTGCATCGTCAACCAGCGCGAGGTCGGCCTCGACACCACCGACTTCATGCAGGCTCTGCGACGCGCGCTTCGCCAGGATCCGGACGTGATCCTGATCGGCGAGTTGCGCGATGCGGAGACCGCGCAGACCGCGCTGCAGGCTGCCGAGTCGGGCCACCTCGTTCTCTCGACGCTTCACACCGTCGATGCAGCGGAGACGATCGGCCGTATGGTCGAGTTCTTCCCCGAAGGAAAGCAGCAGATGATCCGCTCGATCATGGCGGGCGTCTTGCGCGGCGTCGTCAGCCAGCGTCTCCTTCCACGTGTCGACGGCGGTCGAATCGCCGCAGTCGAGGTGATGGTGACCAACACGCGCATCGCCGACCTCATCCGCGACAACCAGCCCGAGGCGATCACCGACGCGATCGAGGAGGGCTCGTTCTTCGACATGCAGTCCTTCTCGAAGGCGCTGATCGATCTCGTCGTCTCGGGCCAGGTCGACCAGGAGGTCGCCGCGAACGCAGCCTCGAACCGGCACGACTTCCTCGTCACGCTCGAACGGTCGCTGAAGCAGCAGAAGGCAGACGTCGCGGCTGAGACCAAGGCCGAAGAAGAGCAAGCGCGCAAGCAGGAACCGGAGCCCGAACCAGAGCCAGGGGTTCCGGCGCTTCGTCTCGCCAAAGCCGGAGACTGATGCGCCTCCTCGTCGTTGCGGCGATCGGCCTCGCGTTGCTCGCAGGCTCGGCCCGAGCAGCGGGCCCTCCCGTGCTCGGTTTCTCCATCTCCTCCGGAGCCCAGCCCGGCCTCCAACACGTTTCCTGGCCGAGTGCGTCAGCGCCGAACGCGCCGGGCTCGATCTCGGTCCCAGTCTCCTTCACGTCTCCACCCGCAAGCCCCCAGCAGTTGCCGCTCTCGACCCTGCACGTCCTCTGGCAGCAGGCAGGCGCCGCGTACGCGATCCCGTGGCAGGTCCTCGCCTCGATCAACAAGATCGAGTCGAACTTCGGCCAGAACATGGGACCGAGCTCGGCCGGGGCGGTGGGCTGGATGCAGTTCATGCCGTCGACCTGGTTGCGCTGGGGCGTGGACGCAGACGGCGACGGGATCGCAGATCCGTGGAACGCAACCGACGCCGTCTACGCGGCCGCGCGCTACCTCGCCGCCGCCGGCGGCCAAACCGACATTTCGCGAGGCGTCTTCGCGTACAACCACGCGGACTGGTACGTCCGCGAGGTCCTTGATCTCGCGCAGGTCTATGGCCAGGGCGGGATCACCCAGACCGTCGACCTGCAGGAGCTCCAGACCAGGCTCGATGACGCTCGGCGCGAAGTCGTTCGCGCCAACGAGCTGCTCGTGGCCGCACAGGGCCAGGAGCAACAACTCCGGAAGGTTTCGCAGGGTCTGCACGCACGAGTCGAGGCGGCAGCATTGCTCTCGGATCGTCTGGCCGCGGAGCGGAGCGCCGTTCTTTACGACGCGCAGGTCGATGAGGCCCGCGCTGCCACCGACGCCGCGCGCGCGGACCTGGAGCAGGCGCAGTCCGCGCTCGCGACCGCAACCCAGAGCAGCCAGGCTCCGTCATTCGCGCAGGGTGTCGGGACGCTGATGGGAGCGGCGTCCTACCGCGACAATTACGTCTTCCCGGTAGGCGGCGGCCCGCAGCTGGTCTCCGTTGCGCACACGCATCACGACTACCCCGCGGCGGACATTGCCGCCCCGGAGGGATCTCCGGTTTACGCGCTCTCGAACGCCGTCGTGCTGAACGCCTGGCATACGGCCGACCCGCGCTGCGGCATCGGCATGACGATTCGCACGGCGGATGGGCTCGTGTGGACCTATTGCCACCTGGCTTTCCTCGAGCCCTCGGTCCTGGACGGGGTCTCTCTGGCGGCTGGAACGCAGATCGGGCTCGTCGGCTCGACCGGGCACGCGACCGGCCCACACCTCCACCTGCAGCTGCAGCCGCCGACCGAATTCCCGCAGAACCAACCCTGGTTCCAGAGCTTCGCGGGCCGCGCCTTCACGTGGCAGGACGAGCCGGCGCCCCTGGAATTGCCCGACGCGACTCCAATCGCGCCACGCGTCTTCGCCGTCGTCCCTGATTCGAGGGATGCCGTTATCGGCTTCACCCGTGGTGGGGCTTGAGTCCAAGCCGCTTTCTGCCGATTCGCGAAGCATGGCTCTGCGGATAGCCACCCGCTTGCCGCGCCTTGCGATTGTGGGCGTGGTCCTGCTGCTTGCCAGCGCGACTCTCGCGGTCGGCGCAGCGAAGCGTCTGACCGCGGTCCCGCAGGGCGCTCCGGCGCCGGTCGCGCCTGCGACGCTGGTCGTTCCCGATCTGTCCGGCCAGGCCTTCGTCTTCGCCAAGGGGTCGCTCGAAGACACCGGGTTCGCATGGCAGGTCATCGGGTCCGTTCACGGATATGCGGCCAACAAGGTCGCGCGCCAGTCACCGCCCGCCGGAACGCGAGTTCGCGACACCGGCGCACCAACCATTTCGGTGACCCTGAAGCACAGTGCGTACCCGGAGAAGGGCAGTGCCGAGGATGTCTCGCCGTACGTCGGTACCTCCGTCCAACCCATCGGTCTCGCGTCGGCCTCGATCACCCCGGCCGCGCCCGTTCCCGCCGCTCCCAAGGGAGCGCAGACGAAGCCCGCAACGAAGACGGCTGAGCCGAAGCCCGCAACGAACACGGCCAAGCGGCCTCCCGCGTTCGTCGTGGCCGGCGCACCGACCGAACCACTGAAGGAGATGCCGCTGACGCAGCGTGCCGAGTTGCTTTCGTCGTGGATCGGCGCGCATTCGAAGACGAAGGCCAACGTGCGTCACTACCTCTACCAGCACAGCTGGATCGTGACCGGCGCGTCGTTCGGCTGGTGGCACGGAGCCGAAGCGCTCCGGAAGCTGATCGCCGCCGACCGAACCGTGCAGCAGCGTTGGGGCATCGGCAAGAAGAGCGAGCTCGTCGCCCGCAGAGCGCTCGCGGCCGTCGAGGCGAGAACCAAGTGATCAAGCGTCTTCGCGCCTTGCGCCTCAGGGCAGAGGCCGGCTACAGCCTCATCGAGATGCTCACGGTGATGGTGATCATGAGCATCGTCTTCGCCGGCATCACTGCCGTCTTCGTCTCCGGATCAAAGGCGCAGGCAGACCAGGACAGACGCTTCCAGGCGCAGCTCGCGACACGGTTCGCGCTGGACAAGATCCGCCACGACATCCACTGCGCGAGCGATGTGACGCCCTATGCGACCAACGCCGTCACGCTCACGATCTCGGGTTGCAGCGGTGGAGACATCAGCTGGTGCACGGTTGCGGTTTCCGGCTCCACGAACCGGTACGCACTCAAGCGCGTGGCGGGACCAGCTGCAAATTGCAGTACCTCGGGAACGAAGATCGCCGATTACCTCACGAGCGCGAACGCGTTCCCTGCGTTCTTGCACACGGTCGGGTGCACCTGCCTTGCCTCCTTGCGTGTCGACTTCGTCATCAGCCTCAAAGGCTCGACGGTCGGGGCCTATGACCTCGCCGACACGATCTTCTTGCGGAATAGCAAGAGGCTCTAGGAAGGAATCATGAGTAAACGCCGACGGATACTGACGGATGAACGGGGATTTGCGCTCGTGATCGCTCTCGCGGTGACCGTGGTCTTCTCGATGACCGTCGTCACCGTGATCGAGTCCGCCACTTCCAACTCGCGCAGCTCCGACAACTCCAAGAATCGCGTCTCGGCGTACACGCTCGCCGAAGCCGGGATCAGCGATGCCAATGCGATTCTCGAGGCGAAGAATCCGTATGACCCGCACCTCCTCCATCCTCAGTCTCCGCACCAGCTGCTGGACTGCGCGAGCCCGCCGGCCAACCCGACCGGATTCGCGCTCCTCGGCAATACCTGCAGCCCGATGGTTTTCCAGATGGACGGGGGAACGGCGACCGTGTCTGGATGGCTGGACTCGAATACCGCGAACTGGACAATCACCTCGACCGGACAGGTCACGCGCAACGCGTTCGGGAGCCAGCCGGCGAAGAAGACGCTCACCGCCGTGGTTCACATCCGCGCGCGGGCGGCACAGCAGAACGTGACTCCGGCATGGAACTACGTGTTCGTCAAGGACACCACGCCGAACATCTGCAACATCACCCTCGACCAGTCGACAGCGCTCACTTCTCCGATCTACACCGAAGGAAATATTTGCTTCAAGAACACGTCCTCGATCACCGAGCCAAACGCAAACGATCCGGTGACTGTCGAGGCTCGCGGCAAGCTCGTTTGGCTGTCAGGTTCCTCGAAAGGCGTCGGTGACAACTCTACGAACCCGATCCAGAGGATCACCTCGGCGAAGATCGGCGGCGGGTGCGCAACGACCGCCGTCACGAACCCAGGCCACACATGCACCGAGCCCTTGGCGGGAAGCGACTATTTCTACGTCAAGAGCGGCGGGTACAGCACCACCGCGCCGGCGATCAGCTCTCCGACAGTCACCTCGACGGACTGGGACAACTACTACGCCGGGGCCACGATCAGCAGGTTGAGCCCGTGTCTGGCCGGCGGTCTTCCTGGAACGAGCTTCGATGACAACACGACCCGGAACAACAGTCTTCCGACCGCCTTCAACCTGTCGCCGACGACGAACTACAGCTGCCAGACGAAGAACGCGAACGGATTCGTGATCGGCGAGCTCGACTGGGACGCCTCGAGTCACATCTTGAGCATTCGCGGCACGGTTTTCATCGATGGCAACGTCACCCTCAACGGTGTCGTCCAGTACCGCGGCATGAACAAGTACGGTGCCCATCCTGCGGGATCCAACGGATTCGATGGAACGGGGGGCATGATGGTCATGTACGTCTCCGGCACGGCTTCGCTTTCGAACGGCGGGGTCTTCTGCGGTTGGAACACGACGAACGATACGAGCGCGTACAACGGGAGCACCTGTGACTTCAGCGCCTGGACCCCGTCGACCTCGATGTTCATGTTCGTGGCGAACGGCGGTGTCACGCTGAACCAGAGCTCGTACTTCCAGGGCGCGATCTACTCCGCCGGCAACGTGACCTTGGGCCAGTCGGCCAAGACCGAGGGGCCGATCATCACCAACACCATCTCGCTCGGACAGAGCGTCCAGATGAAGCCGCTGCCAGGGCTCGCAGATCTGCCGCTCGGCGCTCCGGGCAATCCGAACACCTCGGGCTTTCCGGAGCAGCCGGTCTACTCGCTCGGCTAGATCGCCCAGGCGCTCCCTCAACTCAGGGACGGCCGCGGCCGATAGGGGCAGTGTGGACTTCGCACTCGCGGCGGTGGTTTTCGCACCCGGGCTCGCGCTCGGAAGCTTTCTGAACGTCGTCGCCGCACGTGTGCCGCTGCGGCGATCAATCGCACGGCCGCCGTCCGCCTGCATGTCCTGCGCACAGGCGATCAGCTGGTACGACAACGTCCCGCTGCTGTCCTACTTCCTGCTCCGCGGCCGCTGCCGTCATTGCCAGGCACGAATCCCGCTCGTGTACCCGGCCGTCGAGCTCGCCACAGCCATGCTCCTTGCCGGCTGCGTGCTCGCCTTCGGACTGACTGCTAGGGCTGCGATCGCCGGTTTCTTCTGCGCCGTCCTCGTCGCGGTTTCGGCGATCGACCTCGAGCACCGGATCATTCCCAACCGCATCGTCCTGCCCGCAACGGTCGTCGTGCTCGCTGCGAACACGGCACGCGATCTCAGTCCGGAGTGGGCGCTCGCCGCGCTTGGCGCCTCGGGCTTCCTGTTCGTAGCTGCACTGGCCTATCCCGGCGGGATGGGCATGGGCGACGTGAAGCTGGCCCTCTTGATGGGCGCGGCGCTCGGACGCACGGTTCCAGTTGCCCTCATGGCCGGGATGCTGGCCGCGATGGTGCCCAGCGTCGTCTTGCTGATCCGGCACGGCGCGAAGGCCCGCAAGATGGGAATCCCGTTCGGTCCGTTCCTGGCGGTCGGCTCCGTCGTCGCCCTCTTCTGGGGCCACGACATCCTGCACGCGTACTTCTCGACGCTGCGTTAGTGCTGCGGCCCTAGCGCTCGCCCGAGTCGGCTCGCGGGCAGCCGGGCCGGCAACTCTTTGAGCACCAACCCTGCGCCGACGAGAACGAGCGCCTCCACCTCGAGCCAGTACCAGCCGAAGGAAACCGGATCGAGCAGGAGCCGGACGAGCACGACGGCGAGCGGCACGAGCCACAACGCGTGCGCGCTCCGGCGCAGCGCAAAGGCGAGGGCCGCGCCTGCGGCGACGGCGAGCGAGGCCTGCGCGAGTCTGAGCGGCCAGCCGAAGTGGGTGCCGGTGCCGGCTACGAGGCCAATGAGCGTGCCAGATGTCGCGTGCCACTCGTGGTCGAACATCCGGAACGTCCCCGCAAGCGCGAACGGCGCGAGCATGGCCGCCACGACCAGGCTCTGGACGCAGGCGCCGGCAAGTGCGCGCCTTAACCTGGGAGCCAGCAGCAGCACTACCACGCCGAGCACACCCCAAAGCTCGAATCCCGCGGAAAGGCCGACGAGCGCTCCCGCTCTAAACACTCGATCCTCGCGCGCCCAGAGCCCGGCAAGCACCCAGAGGAGCGGAACGATCGCCTCGGCGGGATGGCCGTCGACGAATGCGATATGCGTCAGCCCGGCCGCGACCGCGAGCAGGCCGATCGCGAGCCGAGTCCGGTCGGAGAGACCCAGCCGCCCGAGCACGAAGAGAAGCAGCGCCGCGACGCCCAGCTCGATCAGGAACGCGAGCGCCGCCAGGTCGCGCACGGCTCCGAACACCGCTAGCTGGAGGGGGCCGGACTGGAGCTGGGGGTCGGCGAAGGTGTCCGCCCAGCCGCCTGAGAAAAGCTGCTCGCCCTTGTGGACGAAGTAAACGAGGTCGCCGGAGTCCGTCCCTCGATCGAGGTAGGCGAGGCCGGCGGCCGGAGCGAGGACGGGTAACCAGAGCCGGGTGAGCGGCGAACGCAGGAAGTCCCTCATCAGGGGCGATATCGGCCACTGGACGGGTGAGGTTGAGCGAGCCGGGATCAAGGGACGCGGGACTCCTGCCGATACCTCGAACGAGGGATACGTGGACATCGAACGCCCACCGAATCTGCGCACTCCGGGCACCGAGCCCGGACCTGCGACAGCGCCTGGTGGCGCCGGCATCGGAGGCCCTCCGCCGCCGATCAATGCGCTCGCCGAGCTTGTCGCGGATCTGATCGCCGCCACCGGTCTCGTTCCGGCCGACAAGCTCGCCCAGGTCCGGAGCGCTGCGGGGATGGGCTCATTTGCACATGCCCTGGTGGAGCAGAACGTCGCTTCGAGTGAAGGGCTTGCCCGCACGCTTGCGGCCCGGTATCAGATGTCACTGGTCGACCTGGCCTTGACCGGGGTCCAGGAGGAGGCCAGCGGCGAGATCGCTCTTCACGTCCTCGAGCGCCTCGTCGCGATCCCGTACGCACTCGAGAACGGAACGCTCAAGGTCGCCGTAGGCGACCCGGGCAACATCCAGGGAATCGACGAGCTCCGGCTGGCCACGCGCTACCCCCTCGACATCGGCGTGGCCGCGCGTGACGACATCTTCGTCGAGATCCGTCGCCTTGCCCGTGCCTCCGAGGCGTTCGGCGCCCGAGCCGCCGCCACGGAAGGCGAGCTGGAGCTCGAAGAGGAAGAGGAGGAGACCGACGACCTCGAGGTCGACGACGGCATCTCCGATGCGCCGCTCGTTCGGCTCGTCAACTCCGTCATCTTCCAGGCCGCCGAGGACGGGGCCTCCGACGTCCACTTCGAGCCGCAAGAGGACGCGCTGCTCGTCCGCTTCCGCGTGGACGGCGTGCTGCACGAGGTTCAACGGATCCCGAAGCGGATGATGCCCGGCGTCCTCACCCGCCTGAAGGTGCTCGCGAAGCTGGACATCGCCGAGCGACGCAAGCCCCAGGACGGACGCATCTCACTCAACGCGGCAGCCGCAGGCCGCACACTGGATGTTCGTGTCGCCACGCTCCCGACGGTCGAGGGCGAGTCGATCGTCATGCGTCTGCTGGACAAGTCCAAGAAGGCGCCGACCCTCGAAGAGCTGGGCATGTCGGACGAGATGCGGGCCACGCTCGAAACCCTGATCCGCAAGCCCACCGGCGCTCTGCTCGTCACGGGACCCACGGGCTCCGGTAAGTCGACGACCCTCTATGCCGCGCTGACCGAGATCAACCGGCCCGAGATCAACATCATCACGGTCGAGGATCCGGTCGAGTACCGCCTGGCGGGCGTCAATCAGGTGCAGATCAACGCGAAGGCCGGCCTCACGTTCGCGACGGCACTGCGGTCGATCCTGCGTTCCGACCCCGACGTGGTGATGGTCGGCGAGATTCGCGACGGCGAGACGGCCAAGATCTCGATCGAGGCCGCGCTCACAGGCCACCTCGTCCTCTCGACGCTGCATACGAACGACGCTCCGCAGGCTCTGACGCGTCTCGGCGAAATGGGCGTGGAGCCGTTCCTGATCGGCGCCGCGGTCTCGGCCGTGCTCGCCCAGCGGCTTGCCCGCAAGCTCTGCTCGCACTGCTGTGAGATGTACCAACCGTCGGTCGACGAGCTGATGAAGGCACGCGTCTCCCGCGAGGTCGCAGCGGCCAGCGACGGCATGGTCTTCTACCGCAAGAAGGGCTGCCCCAGGTGCAA
>JALYLY010000041.1 GCA_030773975.1 Actinomycetota bacterium
TCGACGTCTTCGACGAGCCGGTCGACTGCGTAACGTGGTAACACGTGCTCGCGGCCCTGCTTGCCCATCCGGGCGCGGAGGGCGGGATCGCGCGCGAGCTGGGCGAGCCGGTCGGCGAGGTCGTCCGTTGCTCCGGCCTCGACCAGGAAGCCGTCATCGCCGTCTCGCACGACGTCGGGGACACCGCCGACACGTGTGGCCACGACCGGGACCTGAGCTGCCAGGGCCTCGATGACGCTCACCGGAGTGCCCTCATTCCCCGAGGGGAGCACGAGCGCGTCGAATGCCGCGTAGAACGGCGCGACGTCTTCCTGATAACCGAGGAAAACCGTGTCGCGGGCGACGCCGAGCTCGTGCGCGCGCTGCTCGAGCCGCTGGCGGTCGGGGCCGTCCCCGACCATGCAGAGCACGGCGTCGACGCCGCCGTCGCGTAGGCGCTTGAAGGCGACGAGCACGTCGTCGGTTCGCTTCACCGCGATCATGCGGCCGATCCAGCCGACGGCGAAGCGGTCGCCGGGAATCCCGAGATAGCGACGGCTCTCCCCACGGCCGTTCTGCTCCGGAGTGACACGCTCGTCCAGCTCGATGCCGAGCCGGATGACGACGAAGCGCTCCCGCGGAGCGACACCGAGGGCGACCAGGTCGTCGCGGACCTGCGGGCTGACTGCGATGAGCGCCGTCGTCCCGGCGGCGAGCCCGCGTTCGAGGAGCCTGAAGAAGAGCGAGCGAACGGGCCCGAAATATCCCCGCAGGACGTGGCCGTGGAAGGTGTGGACGATGATCGGCGGCCTCCGGGAGCCGGCCAGCAGCGCGGCGACACGACCGACGGTGCCCGCCTTCGCCGTGTGCGTGTGCAGGATCTGGGGGCGCTCCTTCCTGATCAGTTTCGCGAGCCGGATCGTCGCCATCAGGTCGCGCAGTGGAGAGATCTCGCGGCCGAGCTCGTCGATCCGCACGACCTCGACGCCGTGCGCGTCTGCGACGAAGGCCATCGAGTCTTCGCCGCGGGCGAGTGAGCCCGCGACGAGCGTCGTGTCGTAGCCGCGCTTCGTGAGCCCCTCCGTCAGGTACGCGACGTGCAGCGCGGGGCCGCCCATGTTCAGCCGGGCGATGACGCGCAGGATTTTGACCCGCGGGGGTTCAGATGGTGTGGTCATCGCCTCGAGCGGGTCGCCCGGTCAGTTCCGACGGACGCGCGGGCAAGGCACGTCCTGAGCGCGGCGTCGCGAGCGACGCCTCAGACTCTGGCAACGATCGCCTCGGCCGTGAGCTCGAGCCCGGCGGCGAGGTCGATGCGCGGCTCGTAGCCGAGCAGCTCGCGCGCTGCGGAGATGTCGGCCCAGGAATCCCGGATGTCTCCCGACCGCGGTGGCTCGAAGCGCTTCTCGACCGGCTTGCCGAGAATGACGCCGATCGTCTCCGCGACGTGGTTGACGCTGGCGGGTGAGCCGGCCGCGATGTTGAACGTCCGCCCGCTCGCGCCGGCGGCGTCTGCCGCACGGATCGTGGCGTCGACGACGTTGCCGACGTAGGTGAAGTCACGCGACTGCTCGCCGTCGCCGTAGATCGTGACCGGTTCGGCCTGGTCGATCGCCGCGATGAAGAGCGGTACGACCGCGGCGTATTGCGAGTACGGGCTCTGCCGCGGCCCGAAGACGTTGAAGTACCTGAGGACGACGGGCTCGAAGGAGTCGTACACGCGGCCGAAGCTGATGCAGTAGCGCTCTGCGGCCAGCTTGGCGACGCCGTAGGGCGAGATCGGGTCGGGCGGAGTCGATTCGGAGGTCGGCAGGTCCCGGCTCGACCCGTACACGGATGTCGAAGACGAGAAGATCACGCGCCGCACGCCTTCATCGCGGGCGGCCAGCAGCACGTTGAGCGTCCCTTCGACGTTCACCGCACTCGACGTCAGCGGGTCCTGCACGGAGCGCGGCACCGAGCCGAGCGCGCCGAGGTGGTAGACGACCTCGACGCCGCGCACCGCAGCGTGGACCCGCTCGTACGAGCGGAGCTCTCCCTCGACGACCTCGACGTCGAGGCCCTCGAGATTCGCGCGGTTGCCGGTCGAGAAGTTGTCGAGCACGCGGACATCGTCGCCACGCTCGACGAGCGCATTCACGAGATTCGAGCCGATGAACCCGGCCCCGCCTGTCACCAACGCCTTCATCCCCGTCATTTTCCCTGAGGAGGCGCCTGACTCCTCTGCGCAACCGCTGTGGCGGCCAGGCCGAAGCCGAGCCAGGTCGCGGCATCGAGAGGGATTCCGGCCACGAGGCCCTGCCCGCCCCAGATGCCCATCGCTGCGAGGGTCGTGAAGGCCGCCACAGCTCCGGGTGGGGCGTTGGCGCGCAGGGCGAGCACGAGCGCCAGCGCAAACGGTGCGAGCCAGAGGACGAGGCCGATCAGGCCGAGGTCGGCTGCGGCCTGAACGTACGCGTTCTGCACGCCCCATTCGTGCTCGCGGGTCGGGAAGGCAAGAGGCGCCACGTCGGGGAACTTCTTGCGCGCGGCCGGCAGCTCGGGGTCGACGACGGCGGGGTCGGTCGACGCCTGCCAGCCCGCGCCGACGATGGGATGGTCGAGCCAGATGCGGTAGCCGATGTAGGCAAGCAGCGCGTGGTGCGAGTACGTCTGGATGTCGGCGGTCTGCGTTTCCTTGCCCTTGAGGTGTACGAACCGCAGGAAGTTCTCGAAATCGCCCGCGCGCAGGACGAGCACTCCCGCAGCGACGACTGCAACGACGATCCCGCTCACGGCGAAGTCCCGGACTGCGAGCCGGCGCCGCCGCGAGACGGCGTAGAGGAAAGCAGCCGTGCCGGCCGCGATCCCGATCAAACCCGCCGTCGCGCCGGAGAGGATGAGACCCACTCCGCCGCTTGCGACCGCTGCCCAGCCGATCCGCCTGCCTGCGAGAAGCACCGCTGCGAGACCGATGCCGAGCGCGAGGGCCGAGAGCGCGGCGAAGTCGGAGTGGCCGAGGAACGACGGCTGCCGCCGGCCCGCCGCCCACG
The DNA here is from genome assembly GCA_030773975.1 of Actinomycetota bacterium. Classification (GTDB taxonomy): domain Bacteria; phylum Actinomycetota; class Thermoleophilia; order Gaiellales; family Gaiellaceae; genus 3-1-20CM-4-69-9. The sequence continues at coordinate 3,012 of JALYLY010000041.1, forward strand.
CATCCGCCATGTCGACGCCGAGGAACTGCAGCAGCCCGAATCCGGTCGCCACGACGCTCCACGCGACGGTCGCAGCCGCGACGAGCTCCCAATCCGTCCGGCGCCGCAGGATCAGCGGGGCGGAAAATGCGAGCAACGCGTATTCCGAGAACTTTGCCGCCGTGACGAAGTGCACGAGCGAGCCCGAGCGGACGAGGATCCACAAGATCAGCGAGACCGACGCGATCCACAGCGTCAGCGCTGGACGGAGAGGCGCGAATCCGGCCCGCAGGCCCTCGCGCAGCGCGACGACCGCGACGACCACGACCGCCGCGTCGGACAGCTCGAGGCCGAGGTGCGTGGACCCGAGCGGCACCCTCACTCCCGGCTGGTACTTGATGTGTAGGAACAGGAAGGGGACTGCCAGCGCGAGGGCGGCGGCGCCGGGGCTGACGCCCGACCGCGCCACGGAGCGCGCCCTCAGCGCCAGGGTCTCCGCCACGGCCATGGAACGAGTCTAGGTATTGCCCTCCATAGAATGGCTGTCGAAGCGGGTGAGAGGGGACCTAGGGATGTTTTGTGGCGTGGTGTGGGTTAGGCGGCCGCGCCGGCGGAGCCGGCACGGCCTTTATGGTCGGCAGCGCAAGCGCAGCCTCCGTTCCTGATGCGCTCGCGGCTCTTCTGGCGCCGGTCGGCGGCAGCCGCTGGGATCTATGCCTCGGTCGTCCTCGGCTTTTTCGGGACGGTGATCGTCGCCCACGCGTTCACGACGCGCGTGCTCGGCTTGTACGCGATCGTCATCGCGGCAACCGGGTTCTTCCAGACGCTGCTCGACCTGACGATCGAGGAGGCGCTGGTCAAGTACGGATTCCGCTTCCAGGAGCGGGAGGACTGGGGGCGGTTGCGGCGCCTCTTCGGCCGAGCGCTGCAATTGAAGCTCGCGGGGGGATTGGTGGCCGGCGTGTGTCTGCTCGCGCTGGCGCCGGCCGCGCATGCGCTCTTCGGCGACGATCGCCTGCTGAAACCGATGCTGATCGCGGCGGCGTTGCCGCTCGTGCAGGCACCGGAGAACGTCGGCGGCGTCGCTCTCATCCTCCGCGGCCGTTACGACATCCGCGCGTTCTTCCTCTTCCTCTCGATGGCGCTGCGGCTCGCGGCCATTGCGATCGGTACGCGCTACGGGCTCACTCAGACGATCGCTGCAATCGTCGTTGCGCAGGTTCTGGCGACCGCGGCAGTGCTCGGCGCCGGCTGGGCGGCGTTCCGGCGCAATCCCCGTGTCGCCGCCGTCCCGATCGGCGAGGAGCGCGTGGAGATCACCCGTTTCGTCATGCAGTCCAGCGTGGCAACCGGTGTCGTCGCGCTGCGCAGCACGCTGAGCCCGTTGCTTCTGGGTGTCGTCTCGTCGCCCAACCAGGTCGGGTACTTCCGCGTCGCGCAGACGCCCCAACAAGGATTCGCAGCACTCTCGGCGCCTGCGCGGCTCGTCCTCCTGACCGAGCAGACCCGTGCCTGGGAGCGCGGCACGCGCGAGGCGGTGTTTGCCGCTGTCCGCCGCTATTCGCTCGGCGCGGCCGCGGGAGTCCTGGTTGCGGTGCCGCTGCTGCTGTGGCTGGCGCCCGACCTGGTGAGGCTGTTCTTCACGTCCAAGAACGTCGGTGCGACTGATGCGCTTCGCCTGATCGTCGTCGCCGGCGCGCTGCAGTTCGTCTTCGGCTGGACGAAGAGCTTTCCCGTCTCGATCGGGCGGCCGAAGCTACGGATCTGGGCGCACGGAATCGAAACGCTCGTCCTCATCCCGCTCGTGGTCGTTCTCGGTGCGGCCTGGGGGGCGACCGGCGCCGCAGGCGCGGTGCTCGTCTCCACGGTGGCGTTCATCGGCTTCTGGACCGCTCTCTTTCTACGGATCCGGCGCGAACCGGCGAGCCAGGGAACACATCCCCCCCAACCGGAGGCGGTCCTCCCGTGAGGGTGTTGATCGTCTCCGGGATCTGGCCGCCCGACGTCGGCGGGCCGGCGAGCCATGCGCCGGACGTGGCGGAGTTCTTGCGCGGTCGCGGCCACGAGGTGGAGGTCGTGACGACGGCCGACGCGCCGCCGGCTGCGCGTCCGTACGCGGTGCGTGCGGTGCCGCGGCGTCACCGCGTCGGCGTCCGGCACTATCGCGGGGCGGCGCTCGTTCACCACCGCGCGCGCAACGCGGACGTCGTCTACACGACGGGCATGTTCGGCCGCAGCGCTGCTGGATCGGCCCTGGCGCGGAAGCCCTACGTCGTGAAGCTCACCGCCGATCCTGCGTTCGAGCGCTCGCGCCGCCGAGGCTTCGTCGAGGGCGACGTCGACGACTTCCAGGTTCACGGCGGTGGCCCTGCGATTGCGCTGTTGCGGTTCGCGCGTGACGTCGAGCTGCGGCATGCCGCGCACGTGTTCACGCCCAGTACGTACCTGCGCGAGCTGGCACTGGGGTGGGGCGTGGCTCCGGAACGCGTCAGCGTTCTGCCGAATCCCTCTCCCGTGGTGGGCGACCTAGGTCAGCGGGACGAGCTCCGACGGGAATTCGGTCTGAACGGTGCGACGCTCGCTTTCGCCGGCCGCCTGACGGCACAGAAGTCGCTCGAGCGCGCGCTCGAGGCGGTCGCGGGCGCAGACGGGGTGAAGCTCGTGATCGCAGGCGAGGGCCCGGAGCGCGAACCGCTCCAGACCAGGGCCGGCGAGCTCGGGATCGGCGACCGAGTCACGTTTCTCGGCGCACAACCCCGCAAGCGCATCGTCGAGCTCTTCTATGCCGCCGATGCGACGATTCTTTCCTCGAGCTGGGAGAACTTCCCGCATACCGTCGTCGAGGCCCTCGCCGTCGGAACGCCCGTGCTCGCGATGCAAGCGGGCGGCGTCGCGGAAGTCGTCCACGACGGCGTGAACGGGCTGCTCGTCGCGGCAGGAGACACGGTCGCGCTCGGCGAGGCAGTCCGGCGCTACTTCGCCGACGACGAGCTTCGCGAGCGATTGCGCGGCGCTGCCGCCGCGTCCGTGGCCGAATACGCGCCCGAGGTTGTCTTCGGCGAGCTGGAGCAGACCCTCCGGCGAATCGTGGGCACGTGAAGCCGCGCGTCCTGTTCGTGGCTCGGCGCGTCGAGCTGCCGCTGTCGCCGAGCCTGGCGCGCAAGTGGGATGCGATCGGCGCCGAGCTCGACTACCGCGTGCTTGCGGGCGGCAGCGGACGCAACGGCGCGTTTCGTCTGGCCCGAGAGTTGCCGGCGCTCGACGGTCCAGCGTTCTTTGCGGCGCTGCCGCTCCGCATCGCCCGGGAGCTCCGCGACTTCAAGCCGCACGCCGTGCTCGCGCAGGGCGCGCACGAGACCGCGGCCGCTCTGAGCGCGCGCAAGCTCGCGCGTTCCGACACCGCCGTGATCGTGGACCTGCACGGGGACTGGCGCGCACCGACGCGCCTGTACGGGTCGCGGCTGCGCGGACTGCTGAGCCCGGCCGCCGACCGCGTCGCGCTCGGCGCGTTGCGCCGGGCGGACGGCATTCGCACGGTGACCGGCTACACCACCGGCCTCGTGCGCGAGCTCGGCCTCGAGCCTGCCGACGAGTTTCCCGCGTACATGGACTTCGACTCGTTCCTGCAAGAGGCGCCGACGCCGTTACCCGCAAGTCCGCAGGCGGTCTTCGTCGGCGTGCTCGAGCGCTACAAGAACGTGGACGGGCTGGCTGACGCGTGGCGGCGCGCCGCACCGCGTGTCCCCGGCGCACGCCTCCACCTCGTCGGGTCGGGGACGCTGCAACCGGTCGTCGAGCAACTCGTCCGCGACCTGCCCGCGCAGACGAGCTGGACGGAGCGCCTGACGCCGGGCGAGGTCGCAGCGGCGCTCGACGGCTCGACGCTCCTCGTCCTGCCGTCGCGTTCCGAAGGTATGGGCCGAGTGATCGTGGAGGCCTTCTGCCGAGCGCGGCCGGTCGTGGCCAGTCGCGTCGGCGGCATCCCGGATCTGGTCCAGGATGGAACCAACGGGCTCCTCGTCGAACCGGGCGACACCGACGGTCTCGCCGACGCGCTTGTCCGTGTCCTCGACGAGCGTGAGCTGGCCGAGCGGCTCGGTGCGGGAGCGCATTCGAGCGCCGGGCTCTGGACGGTGTCGCCGGAGGACTTCGCCTCCCGACTGCGGGATCTCGTCGGCCGGATCACCGGGCTAAGCTAGGTCGCCGTGCGTGCAGACCGCTTCAAGCAGGTGCTGAAGAACTCCGTCTACCGGACGATCGGCGAGACGGCGTCCGCGATCGGCGTCAACAGCAACGGGGAGCGCAGCCTGCGCGTGCTCATGTACCACAAGGTGAACGACCTGCCCGGCAATCCGTTGACGATGCCCGTGTCGATCTTCGACGAGCAGATGGATCAGCTGCGAGACCTCGACTACAGGGTCGTCGACCTCGACGCGGTGCTCGGTCATTACGTCGACGGTAAGCCTTTGCCGGACCGGGCGGTGCTGATCACGTTCGACGACGGCTATTTCGACAACCTCGACAACGCGGCCGGCGTGTTGCGCAAGTACGGCTACCCGGCGGTCCTGTTCGTCCCCATCGGCTACCTTGACGACCGCCATCCGCTCCCGCACGAGGAGCATCTGGCGGCGCAAGGAATCCTCAACCGCACGATCGAGTGGGAGGAGCTTGCAGACCTCGAGCGCGAAGGGATCCGCATCGAGTCGCACGGGATCTCTCATCGCCCGCTTGCCGATCTCGAGGTCGACGAGGCGGCGCGGGAGATCGCGCTGTCCAAACTCAGGCTGGAAGAGCGGCTCGGCCGTCCGGTGCGCGCGTTCTCGTACGTCAAGGGATCGGAAGCGCATTACAAGCCGGTCCATCTCTCGCTTGTCCGCCAGGCGGGTTACGACGTGGCGTTCACGGCGGTCTCGGGCGCCAACTCGCAGGCGACGGACCCCCTGCAGCTCCGCCGCTACAACATCGAGCCCTACTCCCCGCGCACGTTCGAGCTCGTGCTGGCCGGGGCCTGCGACCTGATCTCACTCAAAGACACCGTCACGGGCACGCACGCGCGGCGCATCTTCAACGCGGCGCTGGGTACGTCCACCAAGTAGATGTCAGGCTACGAGCTGGAGGCCTACGAGCCGGCGCAGCGGGAGGACTACCTGCGCCTGCTGCACGATGCGTGGGGAGACCTGGCGCTGTCCGGGCCAGAGTTCGACTGGTGGTTCAAGGAGAACCGCACAGGCTCGCTCATGTCCGTTGCCCGTGTCGGCGGCCGTGTGGCCGGAGTTGCCTCGCACTCGCTTCTTCGCATGGTGCTCGGCGGCGTGGAGCGCCAGGCGAGCTTCTCCGTCCACGCGACGACCGAAGCCTCCGCGCGCGGGCTCGGGATTTTTCCTGCGTTGGAGAGAAAGCACGAGCAGGAGGCCGAGGACAGTGGCGTTGCGGTCGTGCTCGCCTTTGCTTCCAAGCCGACTGCGCCGATCTTTCTCGGCCCGCTCGGCTGGACGGAGATCGGGCGTGTCCGTGTCTGGGCCCGGCCGTTCCCGCGCCGGCCGCGCCGCCTCGAACCGTACGCGCGCGTCCAACGGTTCCGTCACGCGGGCGACGCGGCCAAGTCATGGCCGAACCACGTGGTCCGCGACGCCGAATACATGAACTGGCGTTACATCGACTCGCCGCGAGACTATGTCGCTGTCGCGATGGGCGGGAGCTATGCGGTGCTGGGCCACAAGGAGCACAGGGGCACGGCGCTCGCCTACGTCGCCGACCTGGTGGGGCCTCCGAAGCCGCTGCTGCGCGCGTGTCTCGCAGAGGTGCGGCCCGGCTCGCGCGCACTGGTGGCGATTCCCGCGCCCGAGCACCGCGCGGCCTATGCCTCTATGGGTTTCTTCCCGAGCCGCACGACCCTCCACCTTTTGGGCAAGGCCCTGGCGGGCGAGCTGGACACCGATCGGCGAGCGTGGCGCTTCACGCTCGGCGACACTGACTTCTTCTAGAGGCCGATGCGACGGCTCGTCTTTCTCACGCAGAGCGTCGATCCGGACCATCCGGTTCTGGCCGCGACGATCCCGAAGATCCGTGCGCTCGCGGAGCGTGTGGACGAGGTGGTCGTCCTCGCACAGTCGGGCGGCCGCGCTGGGCTCCCCGCGAATGTCGAGGTGCAGATCTTCGGAGCGCCTTCGCGGGTGCAGCGCGTCTGGCGGTTCGAGCGCGAGCTCGCGCGTGCGCTGCCGGCGGATGCCGTTGTCGCCCACATGATCCCGGCCTACGTCCTGCTCGCCGCGCCCCTGGTGCGACCGAGGCGGACTCCACTGC
>JALYLY010000042.1 GCA_030773975.1 Actinomycetota bacterium
ACTCCATTGAGAGCCGCGGCCGCACCTTCCGCCACAATGGCTGCATGCGGGTTTCGGCCAAGGCGGACTATGGGTTACGGGCGATGATCGAGCTCGCCGTCATCGCCGGTGACGCGCCTGTTAAGGGTGAGCGCATCGCTCAGGCGCAGGAGATCCCCCTGAAGTTCCTCGAGAACATCCTCGGCGACCTGCGGCACGCAGGCCTCGTGCGGAGCCAGCGTGGTGTCGACGGCGGCTACTGGCTCGCACGTCCGGCCGACGAGATCACAGTGGCCGAAGTGATTCGAGGCGTCGAAGGCCCCATCGCCAACGTGCGGGGAGTCGGCCCCGAGCAGGTGGAGTACGCCGGGTCAGCGGAGCGTTTGCGCGAGGTGTGGATCGCGGTCCGTGCGAACCTTCGCGCCGTGCTGGAGCAGGTGACGATCGCGGATCTGGCCAGCGGCGAGCTGCCGCTGTCGGTGGAAGAGCTGGCGTCGAATCCCGACGCCTGGCAACCGCACCAGTGAGGAAGCTAGTCGGTGAAGACCGTCTGCCGCGTAGGGCGGACGTACACGATCTGACCGTGCTGAAGCTCCAGGGCCTCCACTTGCTCGCGGGTGAGTTGCGCCGACATCGTCTCGCCGTCGTCGCGGACGAGCTCGACGCGCACTTCGAAGCCCAGATGCACTAGACGCTGCACCATCGCCTCCTGAGTCGAGCCGTTGGGCTCGAGCAGCAGCTCGACGTCATGCGGGCGGATGAAAGTGTCGCCGAGCCGATTGACCGGGCCGACGAAGGACATCACGAACTCGTTGGCAGGGTTGTCGTAGAGCTCGCGTGGCGGCGCCGTCTGCTCGATCCGGCCTGCGTTCATCACCACCACGCGGTCGGCGACGTCCATCGCCTCCTCCTGGTCGTGCGTGACGATCACCGTCGTGGTGTGTGTCTCGTCGTGGAGCCGACGTAGCCAGATTCGGAGCTCTTTGCGCACGCGCGCATCGAGGGCCCCGAACGGCTCGTCGAGCAGCAGAACCTTGGGATCGACGGCGAGTGCGCGGGCGAGCCCCATGCGCTGTCGCTGGCCGCCGGAAAGCTGCGCCGGATATCGCTTCGCGAGGCCGGTGAGCTGGACGAGCTCGAGCAATTCCGTAACGCGCTGCTTGATCTCGCTACGCGGGCGCCGCCGTATGGTCAGCCCGAAGGCGACGTTGTCCCACACCGTCATGTGCTTGAAGGCGGCGTAGTGCTGAAAGACGAACCCGACCCCGCGCGACTGCGGCGGCAGTCGAGTGACGTCCTCGCCGTCGAGTGAGACTTCACCTGCATCGGGCTGCTCGAGTCCTGCGATCACGCGGAGTAGCGTGGACTTTCCGCTTCCGCTCGGGCCGAGGAGCGCGGTGAGGGAGCCTGTCGGCACGTCGACGGAGACGCCGTCGAGGGCCGTGAACGCGCCGAAGCGCTTGACGATTCCTCGGGCCTCGATCATTGCGTTCCCTCCTTGGGCTTCAGTCGGGTCATCAGCAGCAGCGTCGCCATGGCGAGCAGCGCCAGGACCACCGCAGCGGCATAGGCACCGGTCGTGTCGAACGACTGGTACCGATCCTGAACGTAGAGAGTGAGTGACTCGGTCTCGCCGGCCAGCCTCCCCGAGACGACGCTCACCGCACCGAACTCGCCGAGGGCGCGGGCCGTGGTCAGCACCACTCCATAGGCGGTCGCATAGCGAATTGCCGGCCAGGTGACCCGGAGGAACGTCTGCAAGGCCGACGCACCGAGCGTTGCCGCGGCCTGTTCCTGCTCCGTTCCGATCTCACGCAACACCGGGACGACTTCGCGCACGACGAACGGCAACGAGACGAAGATCGTCGCCAGGACCATCCCGGGCAAGGCGAAGACGATCCCGTGCCCACCGAGCCAGCCGCCGCGGCCGTAAAGCAGCAGCAGGGCCAGACCGACGACGACGGGCGACAGCGCAAGCGGGAGATCGACGACGGCGTTGACGACTCCCGCGCCCGGATAGCGATGACGGACGATCGCAAGCGCGCACAACAAGCCGAAAATGGTGTTGGCGGGAACTGCGATCGCGGTGAGGATGAGCGTCACCTTCAGCGCGTGCAATGCGTCCGGAGTCGTGACCGCGTCCCACGCGGGACCGACCCCGTGCTCGAAGGTGCGCCAGAAGACGAACCCGAGGGGTGCAACGAGCAGCACCGCGAGATAGCCGAGCGAGGCGAACCGGAGCGCGTACTTAGCGATCATGTCTCGTTACCCAGCGACGGAGCGCGCCGATCGCGAGCAGCACACCGAACGAGATCAAGAGGATGATGACCGAAGCCGCTGCGGCTCCACCCGCGTCTCCGCTCTCGAGCCGGCCGAACACGTACACGGACACGACTTCCGTCTTGAAGGGGAGGTTGCCCGAGATGAGCACGACTGCGCCGAACTCGCCGATGGCGCGCGCGAACGCAAGAGCGACGCCGGACAGAACCGCGGGCAGGATGCTTGGAAGGATGACGCGCTGGAAGGTCGTGAAGCGGCCCGCGCCCAGCGAAGCGGCGGCGTCCTCCATCTCGCGATCGAGCTCGAACAGAACCGGCTGAACCGTTCGCACGACGAAGGGGAGCGTCACGAAGAGCAATGCGAGCAACAGGCCCCAGCGCGTGAAGGCGGCGTTGATCCCGACGGGCGACTTCGGGCCATAAAGGGCGAGCAACGTCAGACCCGCGACGATCGTAGGCAGAGCGAAGGGCAAGTCGACGAGGGCGTTCACAAAGGCCTGGCCGACGAAGCGGTCCCGGACCAGCGTCCAGGCGATCACCGTTCCGGCGACGGCGTTCACGAGCGCAACGGCGAGCGAGAGCCCCAACGTGAGCCTCAAGGCGGCAGTTGCCTGGGAGGTCGAGACCGCCCCCCAGCCATGGGCTTTCCAGCTGAGCGCGGCCAGCGGCAGCAGGACGATCACGCTCAGGTAGAGCGTGCTGAGACCAATGGAGAGGCCCGGGGCGAGTGAGCGCTGGGCCCCGCGCCCTGCCGGAAGTGCGTCGACGTTAGCCGCCACTCGACCCCTGGAAGCGAGCCATGATCCCGTTGGTCGGGTCGAAGAACTTCTTCTCGACCTTCGGCCAACCACCGACGTACTTGATCGTGAACAGTTGCGGGCGGACCGGGAAGTTGAAGCCGCGGGCGGCGGCTGCAACGACCGGCCTGTACCCGTTCTGCGCGTAGATCTTCTGCGCCGCCTCTGTGTGCAGGAACTTCAGGAACGCCTTCGCCTCCGTCGGGTGCTTCGAGGTCGACGTGACAGCGATCGGGTTCTCGATCAAGATCGTCGCCTTCGGAATCACGAACTGGACGGGCTGACCCTTCTTCTGCGCGAACACGGCTTCGTTCTCGTACGCGAGGAAGACGTCACCGCGACCCGCGAGAAACGTCTGCAGCCCTTCGCGCGCGCTGGTCGGCTGCGCGACGACGTGCTTCCAGAGCTTTCCGAGATAGTCGACAGCCTGCTTCGGTGTCTTGCCGGAGCGAAGTGCACCGCCGTAAGCGGCCATCACGTTCCAGCGGGCGCCGCCCGACGTGAATGGGTTCGGCGTGATCACCTGAACGCCCGGCTTGAGCAGGTCGTTCCAGGTCTTCAGCTTCTTCGGGTTGCCGTCACGCACGATGAAGACGACTACCGAGCGTGTGACCATCCCCCTGTACTTGTCCTTGTTCCAGCTCTTCGCGACAAGCTTCTTCTGGACAAGTGAGGTGATGTCCGGCTCGAGAGAGAACGCGACGACGTCCGCGTCAAGCCCGGCAGCGACCGCCCGGCTCTGCTCGCCCGACGCGCCGTAGGACTGGGAGAACGCGACGCCGTTCCCCGCCTGCGTCTTTTGGAACGCGGAGATCAACTGCCCATACGCATCTTTTGGCGTCGAATAAGCCACGAGGGTCAACTTCGTGTCCTTCGAGGCACCGGACGCCAGCGCTGGCAGAAGAAGGGCTATGAGCGAAGCTAGGCTAATTCGTCGCATCTCTTCTCCTTATTAGTCCACTGAATCGGTGGACTTTAGGGACAAGGCGAGACCACGTCAAATGGGAACCGCAGGCGGTTCCATACAATCGGTCGGGTGAGCCCCTCCTCCACTCTCAGCGCAGGCGGGCGCAGCTACGAGATCTTCCGGCTCGAAGGCGCCGAGCGACTCCCCTACACGCTGCGGATCCTGCTCGAGAACGCACTCCGGCACGGCGAGGAAGGGGACGCAAAGGCGCTGCGCCGCTGGCAGGCGACGGCCGAGCCTGCGGAAGAGATCTCGTTCCGACCCGCCCGCGTCCTGCTGCAGGACTTCACCGGTGTGCCGGCGGTCGTCGATCTCGCCGGGATGCGGAATGCGATGGCCGACCTCGGAGGCGATCCGTCACGAATCAATCCACAGCTTCCCGCCGAGCTCGTCATCGACCACTCGGTGCAGGTGGACGAGTATGCGTCGGCGCGCGCGATGTTCCGCAACGCTGAGCTGGAGTTCGAACGGAACCGCGAGCGCTACGCGTTCCTGCGCTGGGGACAGACGGCGTTCGGCAACTTCAAGGTCGTTCCTCCGAACACGGGCATCGTCCACCAGGTCAACCTCGAGTTCCTCGCGCGCGTGATCGAAACGCGAGACGGCCAGGCGTTCCCGGACACGCTCGTCGGCACGGATTCGCACACGACGATGATCAACGGGCTCGGCGTGCTCGGCTGGGGAGTCGGCGGAATCGAGGCCGAAGCGGCGATGCTCGGCGAAGCGATCTCGATGCTCGTCCCCCAGGTCGTCGGGTTCAAGCTGACAGGCGCGATGCCGGAGGGCGCGACGGCGACCGATCTCGTCCTGACGGTGACCCAGCTGCTGCGCACCGCAGGCGTGGTCGGGAAGTTCGTCGAGTACTTCGGGCACGGGCTCGTCGGGCTCCCGCTCGCGGACCGCGCGACGATCGGGAACATGTCGCCCGAATACGGCGCAACCTGCGGCTTCTTCCCGGTCGACGACGAGACGCTGAAGTATCTGCGACTCACGGGACGGGACGAAGAGCGGCTTGCCCTCGTCGAGGCGTACTGCAAGGAGAACGCGCTCTGGCACGACCCGGATTACGAGCCCGAGTACTCGCAGGTCGTCGAGCTCGCCCTCTCCACCGTCGAGCCGTCTCTCGCCGGGCCGCGGCGGCCGCAAGACCGGGTGCCTCTGCGCGAGGCGAAGCAATCCTTCGTCGACGCCCTCGAGAGCTTCGGCGTCGACTACGGCAACGAGCACGACGAGGCGGTCGCGGAGTCATTTCCCGCCAGCGACCCGCCCGCGACGATCGATCCGGGCCACGGCAAGTTGATCCCGCAGGTGCAGGTGCCCGTCGCGGGCGTCGCGATGCTCGAGCAACAGACACCGATGGCGGTTGCTGTCGGCGGGGAGGAGTTCGAGCTGGGGCACGGCTCCGTCGTGATCGCCGCGATCACCTCCTGTACGAACACCTCGAACCCGCAGGTGATGATCGGTGCAGGCCTCCTGGCGAAGAAGGCCGTCGAGCTGGGTATGCGCCGCAAGCCCTGGGTCAAGTCGAGCTTGGCGCCGGGCTCGAAGGTCGTGACGGAGTACTTCGAGCAGGCAGGGCTGGATAGGTACCTCGACGAGCTCGGCTTCCAGACTGTCGGCTACGGGTGCACGACGTGCATCGGGAACTCGGGCCCGCTGCCGGAGGCGATCTCCGCGGCGATCGTCGAAGGCGACCTCGTCGTCTGCTCGGTGCTCTCTGGGAACCGGAATTTCGAGGCGCGCATCCATCCCGAGGTGAAGGCGAACTACCTCGCTTCGCCGCCGCTCGTGGTGGCGTACGCGCTCGCCGGCCGCATGGATGTCGATCTCGTCAATGAGCCGGTCGGTCAAGACGGGGACGGCAACGACGTCTACCTCCGGGACCTCTGGCCGAGCTCTGACGAGATCCAGGAGACGATCTCGCGGGCGGTGCGCGGCGAGATGTTCACGCGCACCTATGCCGACGTGTTCACAGGCGATCCCGCCTGGCGTGAGTTGCCGATTCCCGAAGGCGATCTCTTCGCCTGGGATCCGCAGTCGACGTACGTCAGGCAGCCACCGTACTTCGAGGGGATGTCTCGGGAGCCCGAACAAGTCGAGGACTTCGGAGGCGCGCGCTGTCTGGTGATGATCGGCGACTCCGTGACGACTGATCACATCTCGCCGGCCGGTGCGATCAAGCCCGACTCGCCGGCGGGCAAGTACCTGGTGGAGCACGGCGTCGAGCGGAAGGACTTCAACTCCTACGGCTCACGCCGCGGCAACCACGAGGTGATGGTGCGGGGCACGTTCGCGAACGTCCGCCTGCGGAACCTGCTCGTGCCCGGCTCCGAGGGAACGTGGACGGTGCACGTGCCGAGCGGCGAGGAGCTGACGATCTACGACGCGTCGAAGCGGTATCTCGAAGAGGGGACGCCGCTCGTCGTCATCGCCGGCAAGGAATACGGCTCCGGCTCGTCGCGGGACTGGGCTGCGAAGGGACCGAACCTGCTCGGTGTGCGTGCGGTGATCGCGGAGTCGTACGAGCGGATCCACCGGTCCAACCTGCTGATGATGGGGATCCTGCCGCTGCAGTTCCTGGAGGGCGAGACGCCGTCGAGTTTGGGCCTGACGGGACGCGAGGAGTTCGCGGTCGAAGGCGTGCAGAACGGCGACGCAGCCGAGGTCACGGTGCGAGCCGACGGAAAGAAGTTCCAGGCACGCGTGCGTCTAGACACACCTCGCGAGCGCGAGTACTTCCGCCACGGCGGAATCCTCAAGTACGTGCTGCGCCGACTACTGCAGACCTGAGACTCTTCGCCACTGTCTTGGGGTCCAGACCCCAAGACCAGTCGGCATGGGGCACGACCGGAAAGGCAAGGGTCTGACCCCGGCCTCTCGGGACTTGTCGTTACGCGGCACGACCGGAAAGGCAAGGGTCTGACCCCGGCCTCTCGGGACTTGTCGTTACGCGGCTCGGCCCTTGGTAGCGTCTGTGAGGCCACGGAAGCTTGCTGCGACTCGCGCGACCGCTTCCTCGTAGCGCTTCTTGGGGACCTTCGTGCCGTAGCCGTTCTCGCGATGGGACTCGACGACTCGGTCGATGAACTCTCTCGCCTGCACGTCCGCATCCGGCAGCTTTGCCACGGCCTTCAGTTTAGGTCACTCCAGAGACGGTCGAGGATCAGTTCCGCGAACCACGTGTACCAGTAGTTCTGGGAGAGCTTCCGCTCCGCCAAGTACGTCCGCAGACGATCCGAGACCTCTAACGCAGGCGTGAGCGTCGGCACGACATCGTCGGGCCTCACCGCGTTGCCCGAGCCGCGCACGAACTTGCTCGTGTAGGCGTGGGCGTCCTTCGCCATCGCCGTCCAGAGCTTGCGGTCCGCCTCGAAGAGCTCGACGAGCCCGGCGTCGCCCAGGCGCTTCAGCTTGTTGAGGCTCAGCGCCACAGGACAGCACGCGCGGTCGTGACGGCAGCCGAAGCTGTGGCTGCGAGCTCGACGGCGAACAGCACCGCGGCGAGGTCGCGCAGTGCCCGGTGCGGCGACAACAGCCAGGCGAACGAGACGGCAACGGTAACCAGGCCGAGGAGGAACGCGCCCAGAATCCACGCGCCTGCGCGCCGGAAACCTGCCGTCGCCGCCGCCGGCGTGTCGCCCGCGAACGACTGGAAGGCCGAGATCGAGACGCCGAGGAAGACCAGCAGCAGGCCGGCCAGGCCGGCTGCGGCCCCGAAAATCGCCGGAACGGCCTCCACTTCTTCAAGGTAGCCAAGGCCTCGGAAGGCAGTTACAGTCGCCACATGCGCCTGGGCAAGGACGGAAAGGTCGAGCTGATCAAGAAGGTGCCGCTCTTCTCGAAGCTCTCGAAGAAGGGGCTCGGGGAGGTCGCCCACATCGCCGACGAGCTCGACCTTCGCAAAGGCAAGGTCATGGCAACGGAAGGCGATCGCGGCCGCGAGTTCTTCGTCCTCCTCGAGGGCGAGGCGGACGTGACGAAGGGCGACAAGAGCATCAACACCATGCGCGAGGGCGACTTCTTCGGTGAGATCGCGCTCGTCACGAAGATGCCACGCACCGCAAGCGTCACGGCGACCACCGACGTCCGCGTTCTCGTCATCACGGAACGGGACTTCGGCACGTTGCTGAAGCACTCGGACGAAGTCGGCCGCGGCGTCGCGGAGGCGCTGGCCGAGCGCATTGCCCCCGATCTACCGGTCTAGGCGCCTCGCCTCTACTCGGCCGAGAGCAGGCGGGCCTGCGTGGCTTTGAAGCTCGCCACGACTGCCTCCCCGGGGCGAAGCGCCAGCCGTTCCGCTGAGGCGGCGGTGATCTCCGCTGTGAGAAACGGGAGCCGCACGCGGACGCGATTCCCCACCTGAACCAGCGAGAGGATCTCGCCCGTGAGGTGGTTCAGGGCGGAATCGTCGGCAGCCCGGCGAGCGAGTGAGACGTCCCAGGGATAGACGACGAGCGCCGTGCGGCCGCGGGCCTCGTCGGTCGAGTACACGACCCGCTCCTCGTCGAGGTGGAACCGCGTCAGTCCATCCGGGCCGCTTTCGGCGATGCCGTCGAGCACGTTCGCGCCCGCGAACTCAGCCACGAACGGGTCCGCCGGGGAGCCCAGGAGCTCCGCAGGTGCGCCCAGCTGCCGCAACCGGCCCTCGACGAGCACGCCGACGCGATCGGCGAGCGCTGCCGCATCCTCGAAGTCGTGCGTGACGAGGAGCGCCGGCAGCGCCAACTCGCGCAGCAGATCGTGCAGCTCGGCCCGCACCTTCCCGCGCGTGTGCGGATCGAGCGCAGCCATCGGCTCGTCGAGGAGGAGCACTTGCGGTTCCCGAGCGAGCGCACGCGCGAGCGCGACGCGCTGGCGCTCACCCCCGGACAGCTCGGACGGCTTCGCGCGGGCGAGGTGCTCGATTCGCAGCCGCCGCAGCAATCCGTCCGCGCGACCTCCGCCGAAGGTGACGTTCTGCTCGACGCTCAGATGCGGAAAGAGGGCGTACTCCTGGAACACGAAACCGACCGAGCGCTCCTCGGGACGGCGGTCGATCCGAGTTTCGGAGTCGAACCAGACATCATCGCCGCACGCGACCGTGCCGCGCGTGGGCCGGGCGAGGCCTGCGATCGCGCGCAGCACCGACG
>JALYLY010000043.1 GCA_030773975.1 Actinomycetota bacterium
GCGCGGGGGCGCCGGCGGCGACGGGGCAGGAGGCCGCGGGGGCGGCGACGGTGTGGGCGGCGACGGTGCGGGCGGCGACGGTGCGGGCGTGTATGCCGTCGAGGCAAGCTGTGAGCTCTCGACGACGCGAGGATCGCTGCTAGGAGCTGCAGTGTGGACAGCGGGAAGCGCGACGACGATCGGCGTACCCGACGTTGGCGCTCCGACGGGTCGCTTGATCGCGAGCTCCTTGGCCAGCGGGTCGGGCGCGGGAAGCAAGAGGGACAGAAGACGCGCCTGACGGCCGGCGACTCCAGCCGAAGACGTGAACGTGCGGCTGTCCTGCACGCCGAGGACCGCGCTGTTGAGAGAGATCGCAACATTGTTGCCCTGGCCACCGCCCACACCTGGGAGCAGCGGCAGACCGGGCAAAGCGAGGCCGACCCAGAGCGCGCCTGCGAACGTCGCCGTCGCGGCAAGGCCCGCCGACTCGAAGGTCGACAGAAGCCTCGAAGCCATCGAGGGCCGTGTGGGTGTTCGCCGCTTGTTCTCCATCTTCGCCAACCGCAGGTACTTGTCCTGAACATCGACCGTCTTCGGTCCGGAGGGCGTCCCCCATACGAGTGAGTGGGGCTACGTAGAACCGCCAAGGATCGCCGACACAATTCGCTTAGCCGGGCCTCCTATTCGGCGCCACGGCGTTGACGATCTCGTAACTCGCAGAAACCCGAACGAGGCCCGGCTACAACCCGGGCCTCGTTCGTATGAACGGATGGACGGGACCGGGATAGGGTCTGCCCGTGAAGAGCGCCCCGCGTGCGGTCGTAATCGGCGGCGGTGTCGGCGGCTGCTCGATCCTCTACTGGCTCACCCGACTTGGGTGGGAAGACGTCGTGCTGTGCGAGCGCGCCGAGCTCACGAGCGGCTCGACGTTCCATTCGGCCGGCCTGGTGGGCCAGCTTCGTGGTTCGCTCAGCTTGACGAGGATGATGATGAGCTCGGTCGAGCTCTACCGCACGCTCGGAGACGAGGTCGGGCTCGAGACCGGGTGGCACGAAGTGGGTTCGCTGCGCCTTGCGTCGTCGCAGGAAAGGATGGAGGAGCTCGCGCGCCAGGCCGGCTGGGCAAAGACGTTCGGCCTGCCGCTCGACCTCGTCTCGGCCGCAGACGCGCAGCGGCTGTTTCCGCCGATGTCGACGGAGGGCGTCCTCGGTGCGGCGTACCTGCCGACCGACGGTTACATCGACCCGAGCCAGTTGACGTTCGCGCTGGCTGAAGGTGCGCGCCGGCGCGGCGCCGAGATCTACACGAACACGCGCGTCACTGCGATCGACGTCGACCGCAACCGGGTCACAGGCGTCGTCACCGATCGGGGCGAGATCCAGGCAGAGATCGTGGTCGACGCCGGCGGAATCTTCGCGGGTGAGATAGGACGCCTTGCCGGCGTGAACGTCCCTGTGATCCCGATGGCGCACGAGTACCTGATCACGAAACCGCACGACGTCCCGCTGGACGTGCCGACGATGCGCGATCCGTCTCTGCTCGTCTACTTTCGGGGCGAGTCGGGCGGCCTCGTCATGGGCGGGTACGAGCGCCACCCGGCGCCCTGGTCACTGGACGGCATCCCGGCTGACTTCAACGGCAGGCTGCTCGCCGAGGACTGGCCGCGTTTCGAGGAGTTGATGGAAGGCGCACTCGTGCGCGTGCCCGAGCTCGGGGACGCGGAGGTGATCAAGCTGATCAACGGTCCCGAGGCCTTCACGCCCGACGGCGAGTTCATCCTCGGGCCGTCGGACGTGCGTGGCTTCTGGGGCGCCGCCGGCTTCTGCGCCCACGGGCTCGCGGGCGCCGGCGGGATGGGGCAGCTGCTGGCCGAGTGGATCGTCGAAGGCCTCCCGAGCCTCGACGTCTGGGAGATGGACTCGCGCCGCTTCGGCCGGCACTACGAGAGCCGTGAGTACACGCTCGCGCGGACGACCGAGGTCTACGCGACCTACTACGACGTCAAATACCCGGGGCACGAGCGCAGCGCGGGACGGCCTTTGCGCGTCGCGCCGACCTACGCACGCGCGCAGGCGCTCGGGGCCGTCTTCGGAGAGAAGTCGGGCTGGGAACGCGTGAACTGGTTCGAGCCGAACGCGGCTCTCGGAGACGAGTCGCTGAGACCGCGCGGCTGGGCCGGCCGGCTCTGGTCACCGGCGATCGGAGCCGAGCACGTCGCCTGCCGTACGACTGCCGCGCTCTTCGACGAGACCTCGTTCGCGAAGATCGAGATCGTGGGGGAGGAAGCAGCTGACTTCCTCGAGCGGCTGTGTGACAACAAAGTCGTGCGCGACGTCGGGGCGATCACCTACACGCAGATGCTCAACCAGCGCGGGGGGATCGAGTGCGATTTCACCGTCACGAGACTGGCCGACGACCGCTTCCGCATCGTCACCGGGACGGCATTCGGCCGGCACGATCTCGCCTGGATCCGCCTACACGCGCCCGACGGCGTGCAGGTCGAGGACGTGACCTCGAGGTACGCGTGCCTTGGGCTCTGGGGGCCCGCTGCCCGGGCGATCCTCCAGCCGCTGACGACAGAGGAGCTCGCGTTCCCTTACATGCGGGCGCGCGAGTTGACCGTCGGTTCGGTGCCGTGTCTCGCGTTGCGGGTCACCTACGTGGGCGAGCTCGGCTGGGAGCTCTATTGCCCGGTCGAATATGGCCTCCGCCTCTGGGACACGATCTCGGAAGGCGGTCGCGAGCATGGTCTGGTGGCGGGCGGGTACAAGGCGATCGACTCGCTCCGGCTCGAGAAGGGCTACCGCGTGTGGGGCTCCGACATCAGCCCCGAGGACACGCCCTTCGAGGCGGGCCTCGGTTTCGCCGTCAAGCTCGACAAGGGCGACTTCATCGGGCGGGACGCTTTGCTCACTGCGGACGAGCCCACCCGCCGGCTCGCCTGCCTGGTGCTCGACAATCCACGCTCGGTCGCGCTCGGCTCCGAGCCGGTTCGCGCCGGCGGCGAGATCGTGGGCCGCGTCACGAGCGGCGGCTACGGCTATACGGTCGAACGCTCGATCGCGTACGCCTACCTGCCTGCCCCGTCGGCGGCCCCCGGGACCAGAGTCGAGGTAGAGATCTTCGGCGAGTGGATCCCGGGCACGGCCGTCGAAGAGCCGCTCTTCGACCCGAAGGGCGAGCGCATCCGTGCTTAGAGTCGTGGTCTAGGATCGGGCGATGGAGCCCGAGCAGCTGGCCGAACGGGTTTGGCCGGGACAGGACGTGGCGATCGAGCCGCTCGGCGGGGGGATCACGAACCGCAACTTCAAGGTCGAGACCGACGGACGAAGGTTCGTCCTGCGGATCGGCGGTAGGGACACCGAGCTCCTCGGGATCGACCGTTCGGCCGAGCACGCTGCCTCGAGCGTTGCGGCCGACCTCGGGCTCGGGCCGGAGGTGGTCGCGTTCGTCGAGCCCGAGGGCTACCTCGTCACGCGGTACGTCGACGGCGAGGTCGGCAAGGTCGACGTCGCTCGGGTCGGCGCTGCGCTCCGCCTGCTCCACGACGGCCCCGCCTTTCCGGGGCGCTTCGACAGCTTTCGTGTCGTCGAGGCCTACCGCACCACCGCCGCCGAGCACGGCGTCGGCGTGCCGTCGGCGTACGAGCGCGCGAAAGAGCTCGCGAACCAGATCGAGCGCCGCCGCTCCCACGCGCCCCTGAGACCCTGCCACAACGATCTGCTGAACGCGAACTTCATCGACGACGGTGTCCGCCTCGTGCTCGTCGACTGGGAATACGCCGGCATGGGCGACCCGTTCTTCGACCTCGGAAACTTCGCCGTCAACCACGAGCTCACGGAGGAGTCCGAGCACACGCTCCTCACGGCCTACGGCACCGACGACGTCGATGCGCTCGTCCTGATGCGGTTCATGTCCGACTTCCGGGAGGCGATGTGGGGCATCGTGCAGGTCGCGATCTCGGAGCTCGACTTCGACTTCGCCGCCTACGCTGAGGAGCACTTCGAGCGGCTCGCCCGGACCGCCGCTGAGCCGCGTTTCCTCGGTGCGCTTCAGGTGTCGTAAACGAACTCGCGCGCCTCGGTGGACACATTACGCAGGCTCGAGCGACCTAGCTCGCATTGACACGGTGCATGGCGCCGTGTCTAAATCGGCCGCGACCCCTGCCCTGGAGGGCACCCGTATGGTGGACATCCGTGACGAGACGCCCAGCGAGGCGGCTCGCGACGAGGCCGATCTCGCCCGCTTCGGCTACAAGCAGGAGCTTCGCCGCACGCTGGGCGTTTTCAGCTCGTTCGCCGTTGCATTCAGCTACATCTCGCCGTCGACCGGCATCTTCGCGCTCTTTTTCCTGGGCCTAACGACCATCGGCGGCGTCTTCTTCTGGAGCTGGCCGATCGTGGCGCTGGGCCAGTTCATCATTGCTCTGACCTTCGCGGAGCTGTCGAGCCACTATCCGGTCGCTGGATCGGTCTTCCAGTGGACCAAATACCTGTCGGGGAAGACGTACTCGTGGTTCGCCGGATGGATCTACCTGTTCGCCGGCATCCTGACCGTCTCGTCCGTGTGCGTGACGCTCCCCTTGGCGCTGATCCCGGCGCTCAACGGCATGGGCTGGAACGTCTCGAGCAGCCTTCACAACCAACGGATCGTCGCGATCATCACGCTCGCCGGGATCACGATCCTGAACATCTTCGGCGTGAGGCTCGTGGCGCTGATCAACAACACCGGCGTGATCTTCGAGATCCTCGGAATGGTCGTCTTCGCGTTCATCCTCGCGATCTTCCACAACCATCAGGGCGTCGGGGTGATCTTCCACACCGGCGGCCAGTCGCTCACCGTCAGCACGTTCCTCGTGGCGATGTTCATGAGCCTCTACGTGATCTACGGCTTCGACACCGCGTCGACGCTTGCCGAGGAAACAAGAGATCCGCGACGTGAAGCGCCGAAGGCCGTCCTTGCTTCGGTCGTCGGTGCTTTCGTGGTCGGGGCGATCTTCCTCTGGGCCACGTTGATGGCGGTGCCCGACATGGGCGCCGCGATCAAGGGCGCGTTCGGGCCGGCGCAGATCATCGATGCGAACTTCTCGAATGCGTTCGCGACCGTGTATCTGCTCGTCGTTGCAGCGGCGATCTTCGTCTGCTGCCTCGCGATCCAGGCGTCGACGATCCGGCTCTGCTTCGGCATGTCGCGTGACGAGCAACTCCCCGGATCGAGCTTGCTTCGCGCGGTGCATCCGCGGTTGCATACTCCGATCGGCGCGTGTCTCGCCGTCGGTATCTTTGCGTTCATCCCGATGCTGCAGTACACCGGCGCGGCGATCGTCGCGATCGCGGCGACCGGGATGATCTATCTCAGCTACCTCATCTGCAATCTCGCCGTCATTCGTGCCAGGCTGCGGGGCTGGCCGCGAACGGCGGCACCGTTCTCGCTCGGCAAGTGGGGGATCCCGATCACGGCTGTCGGGCTCCTGTGGGGCGGCGGAATGCTCGTCAACTTCGCGTGGCCACGCGTGGCGACGAACCCGACTCCGAACCAGACGGGCAAGCTGCTCAACTTCCACTGGAACTGGCTGAACGACCAGCCGATCCTCTGGACGGTCGCGATCGTCATCGCGCTGGTCGGCGCGGTGTACTTCATCCTCGTGCAGCGGACGAAGCCCGCGCACCTCCAGGCTCCCGAGGGAGAGGTGTTCGCAGAGGAGATGCCGAGGCCGGTTACGGCGCCGTCGGCTTAGCTTCTTGTGTGCGCGCCGGCGGCACAAGAGCCGCCTGCGCGGCGTGCTCGACGCGCGCCCTTGCTCGTCCCAGCCGCGGGTCTAGGCCTTTCGCGCCCTTCGGATAGCGCGTCCAGCTCGGCGAGGAGGATGCTGAGCTCATGGAGCAGGTGGTCGATCTGGCTACGCGCAAGACCGGCTCGATCGGGGTCGCCCTGGTCTGGGACAGAAACGACGAGACGTTATGTGTCTTCGCCTACGACGGACTGACCGGCGAGGAGATCGTCGTCCCGGTCAGCGGCGCCGAGGCGGCAGAGGTGTATCGGCATCCGTTCGCCTACGCCGCCCGCTCGATCAAGCCGAAGCTCTCGACCGGCGACTGAGTTGGCGAGTTGGGACGCGCCCATGGACTCCGACGCGAAGCGAGTCGGTCTCCGCTGTCTGGCCTGCGACCGGCGTCTGGACGAGGCCCTCGCTGTCGTTGGATCCCTCCGGTGCCTCGACTGCAGGAAGTCGAACGCCACTCTGAGGCGTCAGCTGATCGCCCCAGCAGGAGCGTCTGAGCACGGCGAAGGCTGGAATCACGTCCGACCCTCGCCGCCCTCCTAGTTTCCGTTAGCGCGAGACCGCCGCTGTCGAGATGACCTGCTGCCACACGACCGCGAAAGATGCACCGTTCGTCGATAGCGAGGAAGGAAGCGCCCCGCTTGTCTCGGTTGCGACCGGGCCGCTCGCGATGTCAGCCAAATCGATCACGGTCGGAGACCATGAGACATCGCTGATCGTGCCCGTGTGACCATCCGAGGTCGTCGCAGAAGCCTTGGTGAACGTCAGCGTGCCGAACTTCGCCAGGGGCAGCTGTACACATCGCGAGGCGTTACAGCCGGTCGGGGCTTCTGCGATCCATTCCGCGGAGGAAAGGTCCGGCTCGGCCATGAACAGGGTCTTCGTGAAGTTCGTCTTCCGCGTCAGGTTCCTGATCTGCAGGGTCACTTGCGTGCCGCTGACCTTGACGGAGGCCGTCATTGCATTCCCTGGGAAGACCTTGAACCGGATGGGCACGCTGGCGGCGGGGACCAGTTCGTACCACATCGAGTACTTGGCCTTGCCCGCGGTCGTGCAGGTCGCCTCGGTTCCGATCTGCTCGAGCGCCTGCGAGGTGGGGGAGAAGCCGCCGAGGCCGACCCAGAACGCCGCATAGGTCGCTTTCGACTTCGTGCAGCTCACCTTCGGCTGAACCCAGTTGCCCGAAACGCTCGTAAAGGTCGTCGAGGCGGGAGGAGTTGTAGGAGGCGGCGACGTGGTCGCCTCGAGCGGCGTGACGGCGTAGCCCGCCCAGTTCGTGCTGTTCTCGGTCGCATGTCTCAGACTCTTCGTCTCGATCGCGCTGTTCGTCATGGTACGACCGGTCGATGCCGCTGCGCTCTGGGTCGCCGTCGCCACGAAGGACCCGCAGATGAGTACAGCGAGCGGTGCGAGCACGCGAATGCCTCGCGCTAAGCGTCGGTTGAGATTCTGTGTCGGTGTCATGGATTTCTCCTCAGCTTCCGGGGTATGCTCCGAGCATTACCTGCAATGTCGCCTGACGGCCGTCCTGGTGCTTAACCACGACGGAGACCTGCTGGCCCGGCTTCAGCCCGGCCAGTACCGATGACAGGAGGTTGATGGTCGACGTCGCGTACCCGTCGACGGAGACGATCACGTCGCCGGCGTCTATCCCTGCGTTCGCAGCGGGGCCACCCGCCGAGACCGAGCCGACATAGAGCCCGTTTCCGCTGGTCTCGCCGACGTGGGTTCCGAGGTATGCGCGCTGGTAGTTGACGACCTTCCCATGCGTGACGATCTGGCTGGCGATGTCCTTGGCGAGGTTGCCCGGGATTGCGAACCCGATGCCCGGAGCGCTGCCGCCGAGCTGGGGATCGGTCGCCGCCAGGGTGGGAATCCCGATCACGCGACCCTGGATGTCGACCAGAGCGCCACCGGAATTGCCCGGGTTGATCGCGGCGCTCGTCTGAATGACGGACGGCAACGTGACGCCGTTGCTGCCTTCCGACATATCCTGGCGGAACGCACTGACGATTCCGTCTGTCACGCTGGACCGCAGGCCTAGCGGGTTGCCGATGGCGATCGCGAGGTCGCCCACGTTGAGCTTGGACGAGTCGCCGAACGTTGCCGCCTTGAGGTCGGCACCTGAGATCTTGATCACGGCGAGGTCGTCGGACGGGAACGACCCCACGAGCTTGGCCGGATACTGGCGGCCGTTCGAGGTAGTCACCGTCAGTGATTTCGCGCCGGTGACGACGTGGTTGTTCGTGACGATGTAGCCCGACGCGTCGAGCACGATTCCCGAGCCGAGCCCGACCTGATCTTGAATTTGCACGACCGAAGGCGATACCGACTGGACCACCTTCACGATCGCGCCCTGCAGCGCCAGGCCCGGCGTTATCGCTCCGCTGTCGGCCGTGGTCGACGACGACGACGACGAGCCCATCGCCAGCGCTGCCCCTACGACGATGGCGCCGGCGACGATCGCCGCGACCAGTGGTCCGAGCAGGAGCCTGTATCGCCCCCAAGCAAGGGTGGGATTGAACATCGGAACCTCCAATAGTCGATAGCTGTGGTGAGGATCGCCGACGAGCGCGTTTGCGTCTGCACGGTCACCTTCCGTTTGCTGCACCCGCGAGCCGGAAACCGCGAATACCCGCTGGCACTGGGCTCAGCGAAGCACTGCCGCGATCGCTGCAGCGATTGAACCGACGTCGGTCGGTGAGGCGAGTGTGACCTCCTTCGGGGCGGTTCCGCTCTTTCCGACGAGGATCGTCGGCGTTGCCTGCACCTTGTGCGCGGTGGCTTGGGCGTCGACCGTGTGCTCCTGGTCCCGGACCCCGCTGGAGCTGCGCGCTGCAAGAAGACGCGGAACGTCGAGACTTGGGATGCTGGCTGCGGCGGCCTCGACCATGTTGTCGTTGAGCCAGCCCCCGTTCTCGGGACCCTGGTTGAGGTAGAGCAATTGGACGAAGTTGAACAGCTTGTCCTGCAGGCCGGCTGCGATCGCGGCCGCCCGTCCCCGTTCGGAATCGGGTCCGATGAAGGCGAGCGGACGCGCCTCGACCTTCACCTTGCCGGTGCGAACGTAGCGCGAGATCAGGCTCGGCAGCGCCTGCGTCTCGAACTGCGCGCAGAACGGGCACTGGAGGTCGATGTATTCGATCATCGTCACGGGAGCAACGGGAGACCCGAGGACGTTCCCACGCTGCGCGATGCCCTTGAGCAGACCCTGCACGTCGGCTGCCTCCGGCAGTGCGTTCGTCAGCGAGCCGCGCGACGGGACGTTCGCCTTCGAGGAGGCGCCACCGCTGAGGGCGAATGCGAGCACGACGCCGATGACGATCAGCGTGACAACCGCCGCTGCGCCGACCAAGACTCGCGGCGACGCCTCTGGCCGTTGTCCCTTCCTCGGTACGGGTGGAGGTCCAGGCACGCGCCCCGGCTTGCTCTTGCCGCTACGCATGTGTCTCAGCGGAGACCGCCAGCAGGAAAAGGCCGAACACGAGTGCGAACCCGGTCAGCGCCAGCGTCGGGATCGTCAGGTAGCCGAACTCGTTGATCCATTTCGTCGCGCACCCGCCCGGTGCAGAGATCAGGCATGCCTGCGCCTGCTTGACGACGCCGTTCTCCACCAGAAGGTGGTAGACCGAGACTCCGGCGCCGACGAGCGGGAGCGGCAGCAGGTAGCGGGCGGCGCGGCGATCGTTGAAGAACGCGGCCACCAGGGTCGTGATCGAGAGCGGAAACATGCAGATCCGTTGGAACCAGCAGAGCTCGCACGGCACGAAGTGCGCCACCTCGGAGAAGAAAAGGCTTCCCCCGGTCGCGATCGCCGAGACGAGAAACGCGAGCCAGAGCTCGTAGCCTCGGACAGCCGAGCGCACGTACCTGAATGGCGCGCGCGCACCGGCGGGCCAAATCAGCCCAAGGACGACGAGCAAACCGGCGAGCACCTGGCCCACCACGCCGAGGACAGCCAGAGCGACGATGACGTCGTGCGTCATCCATCAACCGGCCACCCCGAGCGCCGGCGAAGTGAGGTCGTCATCGGACGATCTCCAGTGCCAACTCCGGCGAGCAACCGCGCGCGATGAGATCTGCGATCTCGTGCCAGTCGACGAGGCCGGCAAATGCGTCGGCAAACGTTCGCCGCACACCGAGACGCCGCAACTGCTCGGCACGCCACTCGTGGACGAGGACATCCTCGTCGTCGTCTTGGTCGGCGGTGGGCATCAACATGGGTTCCATCGCTCTGTCCTCCAGGATCTGGGGTAGCCACGATTGCTGCCAGAGCCTTGCGCGCCCTGCGGTCGTTGTCATCGGAGGCAGCACCGATCCGCGCGCCTGGCTAGCCGAACTCTCCAGATTCCTGCTAGCTGCAATGCGGAACGGTGCGGGGCTTGCCACGCTAATTGTGTGGCTATCCGCGTCCTTATCGTCGATGACAATGGGTCCTTCCTCGATGCTGCGCGCGTTCTCCTCGAGCGAGAGGGTTTGGGCGTTGTGGGCGTCGCCTCGACCGCGGCAGAGGCGCTTCGGCGAGCGGAGGAGCTCAGCCCCGATGTCGTCCTCGTCGACATCACGCTCGGACGGGAGAGCGGCTTCGAGTTGACACGCCGCCTGGTCGAGGACGGCCGGTGCGAGGGATCGGCAGTGATCCTGATCTCGACCCATTCGGAGGCGGACTTCGCGGATCTGATCGCCGAGAGCCAGGCAGTCGGGTTCGTGCCGAAGTCGGATCTGTCGGCGGAAGCGATTCGCCGGATCCTCGACGGCCGCTCGCTCTAGCCGCTCCGTCAGGCTTTCGTGGAGAAGAACGTCGTCGTCGGCCGGTGCCACTCGGGTGCGGCTAACGGTGCTCATCCGTTACGGTCACCGCCATGAGCGCGCTGAGGCGTCTGGTCAGCGCCTCGTTGAGGCAGCGGTCGCCTGCCCGTGCGCGTCGCCTCCTGCGGCTGCCCCGACGACACCGAGCGGCTGCGCGAGTCCTCGCAGTCGTCGGCCCCGTGGTGGTCGCCCTTGCCTTGCTGCCCTTCCGATCGTCGCTCGGGTTGGCGGGCGTCCTCTTTTGCACGCTCCTGGCCGTCGTCGCGGTCGCGTTGATCGGTGGCGTCGGGGCGGCGCTCACCGCCGTTGTAGTCGGATTTCTGGCGGGAGCACTCTTGTTCGCGCATCCCTATGGCAGCCTGCGCCCCGACAGCCCCGTCGACGTTGTCGCTCTGATCGCGTTCGTCGTCGTTGGAGGTGTTATCGGGATCCTGGTCGACGATCTCACCCGGCTCGGCGAGGAGCAAGCAGCGTTGCGGCGGGTCGCGACACTTGTGGCGCGCACAGCTCCGGCCGACGAGGTGTTCGCGGCGGTAACCGAGGAAGCCGGGCAGTTGCTTCCTGTCGATCGAACGAGCTTGAGTCGCTACGAGTCAGACGGCACGGCGACAGTCGTCGCTAGTTGGAGCAGAGACGGCGGCCATGTCCCCGTCGGGACGCGGACGATCCTCGGGGGCAAGAACCTCAGCACCTTCGTTTCGGAGACCAGCCGTCTGGCCCGGATGGACAGCTACGCGGACAGTTCCGGCGCCCTCGGCGCGGCCATCCGCGAGACGGGTGCACGCTCAGGGGTCGGGGCACCGGTCATCGTCGCCGGCCACCTTTGGGGCGTGCTGATCGCCGCCTCTACGTCGGAGCGGCGCCTGCCAAGCGACCTGGAGGCGCGCCTCGCCGACTTCACCGACATCGCGGCAACAGCCGTCGCGAATGCCGAGAACCGCGCTGATCTCGCGGCCTCCCGCGCGCGCATCGTCGCCACTGCCGACGAAACCCGGCGGCGGATCGAGCGCGATCTGCATGACGGAGCGCAGCAGCGGCTCGTCTCGCTCGCGCTCGAGTTGCGAGCCGCGCAGGCGATGCTTCCCCCGGAGCTCGGCGAGCTCGAAGTCGAGTTGTCCCGCGTTGCCGAGGGCCTCACGAGTGTGCTGGACGAATTGAGGGAGACCGCTCGCGGGATCCACCCGGCGATCCTGGCCGAGGGCGGCCTCGGGCCGGCGCTGAAGACACTGGCCCGCCGGTCCCCGGTTCCGGTCGAGCTGGACGTCCGAGTCGACGCGCGGCTGCCGGAGCGCATCGAGGTGGCGACGTATTACATCGTCTCGGAGACGCTTACGAATGCCGCCAAGCACGCCCACGCCTCGATCGTCCGTGTCGGCGTGGAGGCGGTCGACGGTGTGACTCGCGTTTCCGTCCGGGATGACGGCGCCGGCGGTGCGGATTCGGCAAGAGGCACCGGCCTGATCGGGCTGAGAGACCGTGTCGAGGCGCTGGGCGGAGCGATTGAGGTCGAAAGCCCCCTCGGCGCGGGCACATCCGTGCGCATCGAGCTTCCGTCCGCTTCCAGCTAGCCGGAAGCCGAACTTCCCGCAGACCGGTAGCGCTGTTGGCCGCTTGCCGTGACGACGCGGCGAGCGCCGTCCGCCATCGTGGCGCGCATGACCCTGTCCCACGCCCAGACGTTGTTCCGAGAGGCCGTGCACGACCTCGCCGAGGAACCAACCACGATGAATGTGCAGCGCTATCTCGCGGCAAGTCAGATCCTCGATCGGGCTGAGCAAGCGGAGCCCGCCGCAACGAATTCCAAACCGAACCGTGCTTCGAAGGGCGAAGACCAGCGGGCAGTTGCGCTCGCGCTGGAGAGGAGCTGATCATGCGAGCCGAACCGAGGACGACAACGAGGATCGGCTTCGTCGGCCTCGGACGCATGGGCGGCAACATGGCGGCTCGCCTTCTCGCCGCCGGCTATCCGATCTACGGCGAGGAGCGAAACCGAGAACACGCTGAGTGGTTGATTCAGAGCGGTTTGCGCTGGCGTGACACGCCGCGTGAGGTCGCCGAGGCCGCCGATGTCGTCTTCACATCCCTCCCCGACGACGGAGTGCTCGAGGCTGTTGCGTCGGGACCCGACGGCATCCTGGCCGGCTTCGCCGTCGGAAAGATCTGGGTCGACATGAGCACCGTCAGCCCGCGCGCGAGCCGCGAGCTCGCGTTGCGGGCGCAGGAGCTCGGAGCCGAGATGCTCGATGCGCCGGTATCGGGAAGCGTTCCCCAGGTGAAGGCAGGAACCCTCACGATCATGGTCGGCGGCGACGAACAGGCGTACGGGCGGGTCGAGCCGATCCTGCGTGAGCTCGGCACACCGACTTACATCGGCGAGAACGGCCAGGGGCTCGTCCTCAAGCTCGCGATCAACATCAGCCTCGCCGTGCAGATGCTCGCCTTCGCGGAGGGACTGCTCCTAGCCGAACGCGCCGGAATCGACGGCAAGCTGGCCGTCGGCGTCATGACGCAGAGCGCGATCGGTTCGCCGATGCTGAAAGCGCGCGCCGCGCTCGCCCTCGACCTTCCCGAGGAGACCTGGTTCGACGTCGGCCTGATGCAGAAAGACCTTGTGCTCGCCCTCGACGCGGCACGGCAGCTGCATGTCCCCCTGCCGTCGACGGCTGCAGCCGACGAGCTGCTCACCGTCGCGCGGGCGCTGGGGTATGAGCGTCGCGACCTGGCCGCGCTGTTCGAAGTGCTTGGGCGGCTGGCGGGCCCAGAGCCTTCACGGGCATGACCGGCCAGATTCGCGGAGCCGGTCCGGCAGGCAACGAGCGCCTGACGACGTCGGTCGGGCTGGTCCTGCTCGTCCTGCTCATCGCGGAGACGTTGACGACGCTGTCCGCGCGCTCGTTGCTGCCCGTGCACATCTTTCTCGGGCTCCTCTTGCTACCCCCAATCGCACTCAAGCTCGGCAGCATCGGCTGGCGTTTCCTGCGCTACTACGCGGGCGACAAGCTGTACAGACACGAGGGGCCACCGAGGCTTGTGCCGCGGTTGCTTGCTCCGCTTCTGATCGCTTCGACGCTCGTGCTCTTCGGCAGCGGAATCGCACTGGCCGCCGTCGGGGGCGACCGACTGTTCGCGGTGCACATCGTCAGCTTCGGCGTCTGGGGGTTGTTGATGATCGTGCACGTCCTCGCTTACCTCGCACGCACGCTGCGGGACGGCACCGCAGACTGGCACCGCAGCCCGGAGCCGGTCGTTGTCGGAGCGCGCGGCCGGCGCGCAGCGCTCGGCGGCGCCGTGCTCGCGGGTGTGATTCTCGCCGCGGCCACCTATCCGGCCCAGCAAGGCTGGCTGAGCCACCGAGGGGATCGGCACCGTGAAGGTCTCGCGTCTACTCCGACCTTCGCGATGCGCGAGTCCGTACCGGGAGCATTCCAAACGAACGGAGTGACATGAACACACGAACACTTGGAAGCGAGAGCCTCGAAGTCTCGGAACTGGGTCTGGGTTGTATGGGCATGTCGGAGTTCTACGGAACGCACGACGAGGGCGAGGCGATCGCGACCATCCACCGCGCGCTCGACCTGGGCGTGAAGTTCCTCGACACGGCCGACATGTACGGCCCGTTCACGAACGAGAAGCTCGTCGGCCGCGCGATCGCCGGTCGACGCGATGAGGTGGTGCTGGCGACGAAGTTCGGCAACGTCCGCGGGCAGGGCGGCGAATACCTCGGCATCCGCGGGGATGCCGCCTATGTCCACCAGGCCTGCGATGCCTCGCTCGAGCGCCTCGGCGTCGACTACATCGACCTCTACTACCAACACCGCGTCGACCGGAACACGCCGATCGAGGAGACCGTCGGGGCGATGGCGGAGCTGGTCGAGGCCGGCAAGGTGCGCCACCTCGGTCTCTCCGAGGCGGCACCGGACACGGTCCGGCGCGCACACGCCGTGCACCCGATCTCCGCGCTGCAGACGGAGTACTCGCTCTGGACCCGCGACCCGGAGGATGAGGTGCTCCCGACGGTGCGCGAGCTCGGGATCGGCTTCGTCGCCTACAGCCCACTCGGGCGCGGCTTCCCCTCCGGCGCGATCCGCTCTCTCGACGATCTCGCAGAAGACGACTTCCGCCGCCGGAATCCGCGCTTCCAGGGTGCGAGCTTCCAGCGGAACCTCGATCTCGCCGATGCGGTTCGCGTCATCGCAGACGAGAAGGGCGTGACGCCCTCGCAGCTGGCGCTCGCCTGGGTGCTGAGCCGGGGCGACGACGTCGTCCCGATTCCGGGAACCAAGCGACGCCAATATCTCGAGGAGAACATCGGCGCCGCTGACGTCCAGCTCACTCCGGAGGAGCTCGACCGAATCGAGTCGGCCTTCCCGAAAGGCGCGACCGCCGGCGACCGCTACCCGGACATGTCGACGGTGAACCGCTGAGGAACAGTCGAAGGGCTCCGAGCGTTTTAGATAGGTGAGGGCGTAGTGCCCCGGCACCTTTCAAGGAGAAGTCATGACTCATCATCCCGACCTGCATCTGATCGATGTCCGTTGCTCTTCGTGCGGAACATCGTTCACAACCCGTTCGACCGCCACGAAGCTGTCCGTGGACGTCTGCTCGGCCTGCCATCCGGCCTACACCGGCCGTGAGCACGCCGGAGTGAGCAGCGACAGGATCGACCGCTTCAATCAGCGGCGAGCTCTGGCCACGGCCTAACCGCGGACGAGCCCGCCCGCCACGGCGGAATCGAACGAGAGCCGATCGAAAGTCGTCCCGGC
>JALYLY010000044.1 GCA_030773975.1 Actinomycetota bacterium
GACCTGAGCGCCTCGCGCGCGCGCCTCGTCAAGGCGGGCGAAGAGCAGCGCAGGAGGCTCGAGCGCAACCTCCACGACGGCGCGCAGCAACGGCTCGTCTCGCTGGCGCTGACGATCCGGCTCGCTCGGCGTCAGTTGGAGTCGAACGCGGAGGCCGCCGCTGCCTCGCTCGAGGGTGCCGCCAAAGAGCTGGACCTGGCGCTCCAGGAGCTGCGAGAGCTGGCGCGCGGTTTGCATCCGGCAGCACTCACCGAGCAGGGCCTCGGGCCCGCGCTGGCGGGTGTTGCAGAGCGGTTGCCGATCGAAGTCGACATGAGCGCACCGGCCGAACGGTTGCCGGAGA
Organism: Actinomycetota bacterium; assembly: GCA_030773975.1. Lineage (GTDB taxonomy): Bacteria > Actinomycetota > Thermoleophilia > Gaiellales > Gaiellaceae > 3-1-20CM-4-69-9. The sequence goes on from JALYLY010000044.1 coordinate 344, forward strand.
ACATCGAGGCAACGGCGTACTACATCGTCTCGGAAGCACTGACCAACGTCGCCAAGCACGCAGAGGCGACCAAGGCCAGGGTCGACATGACTCTGGCCGGGGACGTACTGAAGTTCGAGATCACGGACGACGGCCGCGGCGGCGCCGATCCTTCCGCGGGCTCCGGCATCCTGGGCCTCCGCGACCGTGCCGAAGCGGTCGGGGGCACATTGTTCGTCATCAGCCCGCCGGGCAAGGGCACGGTTGTGACGGCGCAGATCCCGCTCAGCGAAGCTTGACGGGAATGCTCTGGCTCGAGCGAAAGACGTTCTTCGGGTCGTAGTGTTGCTTGACGGCGACGAGGCGGCGGAGGTTCGTGCCGTAGTACGCATGTCCCCATTTGCCGAGCTCGGGATCGGTGTAGTTCTGGTACGCGCACGGCGAAACGTAGGGACGCATCGCCGCGTAGAAGTTACGCAGCCAACGGAGGTTCGGCTCCGCGGCAGCTAAGGGTTCCCAGTACGCGAGGTACTGCATCGAGAACAGCGCGTCCCGGTGGACGAATGCGGTCGCGTCCTTCTTCACGCGGTTGATCGCACCGCCGTAGGAGTCGAGCAGGATGATTCCCGAGCCGCTGCCCGTGGTGATGCGCGCTTCGATCTGCCGGATCATGGCGTTGATCCCGCTGAGGGTCAGCGGCTTGTTCGCGAAGCTCGACTTGCCCTTGAACGTCGAGCGGCCGAGATGGCCCTGTGGCGGCAGGTGGCATTCGGCGATAGCGCCGGAGCAGCCCGCCCACATCTCCTGCGCATCCATGTAGCTCCGTGAAGTCACCGTGAAGCGAATCGGCGTGCCGGCGTCCGCAAGCGGCTTGACGAGCTCGCGTAGCCGGTCGGCGCTACCGAAGAGCTGCCCGGCCGAGGTGATGCGGGCGCGGCCGCCGACAGCTGCGTTCAGGTTCAGCACCGAGAAGAGCCCGTCGGGCGCGTGCGGCGCGAGCTTCTGCCAGGCCTGCACGACCTTCGCTGCATCGGACCACGGCCACTCGATTGCGTACGTGGCCACCTGGCCGACGGGGTGCGTACGGAACACGAGGCGCGTGACAATTCCGAAATTGCCGCCACCACCACCCCGGAGGGCCCAGTAGAGATCGGGATGTGCATGCGCGTTGGCCACCACGGCACTGCCGTCCGCCAACACGACCGTCGCCTCGACCAGGTTGTCGCACGTCAGCCCGTACTTCCGCGAGGCGAAGCCGACGCCGCCGCCGAGAGCAAGTCCTGCGATGCCGACGGTCGGGCAGGACCCAGCCGGCACGGTGCGCCCGTGCTGCGCGAGCCCGTCGTACACGTCGATCAGCCTTGCTCCCGCTCCCACGACTGCGCGGTGGCTCGGATCGAGAGCGACGCCGTTCAGGCGCGACACGTCCACGATGACTCCGGACGTCGTGGAGTAGCCGCCGTAGCTGTGTCCGCCGGAGCGCGGAACGATTCGCACGGCATGCTTGCGCGCCCACCGCACAGTGCGCTGCACGTCGGCGGTCGACTCGCAGAAGACGACAGCGCGCGGCTTGACCACGTCGAAGCGGGTGTTGAACAGGAGCCGAGCCTGTTCGTAGCCGGAGGCGCCGGGCAGGACGACCTCGCCGCGCAGCCCGTTGGCGAGCTCGTCGTAGATACCGACCGCGCCGGCCCGGGCGAGCTCGAGCAGCGGTCGCCCGAGCGACAGGCCGCCGGCAACCAACGCAACGCGACCGCCCCGGACGAGCAGCTCCCGGCGCGTGATTTGCTCCACGCGACCGAATCTAGCGAGTCGGTGTTAAGACCTGTGGACGCCCATCATGATCGTCGCGACATGCACGCCGGCACTGTTCTTCTTCACGGTCACGAGCGACCTGCTCCCTCCGTTGCGGAAGATCGAGTCGGCGGCGTTGCGGACGTCCCGGTTCGGGCGGCTGCTGTACGGCTGATTGCGATAGACCGCGTCGGTCACGCCATCCGGGAAGTAGATCTGGCCGGTATGCACGACGTTGCCACCGAGGTGGACCTTCACGTGGATGTGCACGGTGCGGCCCTGGTACCACCCGGGATAGACGGTGCGAAACTGCGCTAGACCCTTCGCATTCGTACGCTGGACACCGCGCATGAACGTGCGGTTGCCGGCGCCCGAGCCGAAGCCTGAGTAGGTGCCGCCCGCATCGGCGTGCCAGATGTCGACTGCTGCGGCCTTGATCGGCTTGCACGTCGAGACGTTGACGACGAAAGCCCGAAGGAGCAACGGCACGCCCGGACGACCCTCCGTGATGTTGCGGCGCACGGCTTCGTTCGCGATGTAGTACGGGCCTTCGGTCTGCTCGGGCGTCAAGACGCACGACACCGCGCCGGAGCCGACGGCCGCAGGCCCGGCGCCCTCGGAGGTCTCGATCTTGAGCCCCGCCGCGCCGACTGCGGTGGCCAGGAATCCACCGAGGCGCACGAGGGAGCCGCGCCGGGTGAGCCGGGAGTCATTCATCGGGAAAACCTCCCGTCTTGAACACCGTTTCGTCGCCGAGGATCGTCATCGCCTCGTAGCCGACCAGCCGCGCTGTCCAGTGCGGGGCACGCTCGGGGCCCATGGCGAAGGCCGCCGTCGCGTACGCGTCGGCAGTTCCGAGCTCAGGGCCGACGATCGTCACCGACAGGATGCCGCGCGGAGCGCGTCCAGAGTGCGGATTCCACACGTGATCTCCACGAACGTACGCGCCGGAGGTGGCGATTGCGAGATCGGTGGTCTCGACCACGGCGGCGACCTGGTGCCGTTCGAGCGGATGCTGGATGCCGATGCGCCACGCGAAGTCCGGGATCGCACGGCCGAGAAGGCGCATGTCGCCGCCCCCGCTCACGGCGTAGTTGTGTAGACCGGCGCCGTCGAGAATCGCTGCGGCTCGGTCGATCGCCCAGCCCTTCACGAGCCCGGAAGGGTCGATCGCACCGCCCGGAGTGCGTATGTCGAAGTACCCATCCGTCTCGTCCGGCAGGCGGTCGCAGCGTTCGAGGACTTGGCGCACGTCAGGATGAGCATCCTCGCGACGGAGCTCGCCGCGATTGATCCGGCTGATCTCACTGTCCTCCTTGAACGTGCTGAAGGTTACGTCGACCCACCGCAACCAGTCGAAGAGGTCGTCCAGCGCAGCGCCGGCTTCGGCGTCGTCACGGACGTCCACGACTATCGGCAGGCCCATGATCTGCTCGACGCGCCGCGTGCCTGGAAGGTCGTGGACGGCGACGCTCATGCCTTCGCCTTCAGGATCGCGGACTGGAGCGACTGTGCGAACGCGTCGCTCGAATCGGTCGCGCCCGAGACCATGTTGACGTTCGCGCTCTGCGCGCGCAGCGCCTCTGCTTTCAGAATCGGGAGGGCGGTCTGGTTGATGTAGATCGAGCGGTCGGTGTGATTGGGATAGGTCGGGACGGAGACCGCGGTGATCTTTCGGGTCACCTTCTTCTTCGTGCCGGTGATCGTGGTCGTCTTGCGAACGACGATCGTCACCTGAAGGCTGCCCCAGCGATCCACCGAGGCGACCGAGCCCGAGAAGCGTTTGCTGACGACGATCTTTTTCGTCGTCGCCCGAGTGGCCGCGGTCGCGTCGGCGATCGGTAATGCGAGTGCAGCGATGGTGAGGAGAACGGTGATGGACTTGCGCATTGGTTCCTTTCGTTAGAGGGCGAACTTCTCGGTATGGATGAAACGGGGGGGCACGTTCGCACGCCGGACGTTGCGGCCGAGAAACTCCGTCATCGCGGGCGGGCCGCAGACGTAGACCTGCCGCTCCGCGATGTCCGGCACGAGCTCTTGCAGGTGACCCGGAGACAGCAGATGCGCGCCGTCTTCGGTGGCGTGATCGCCGACGACGAAGAAGAGGGTGACCCCTCGCTCGCGCGCGAGCTGCTCGAGCTCGTCGCGGAAGATCACATCTTCGTCCCGGACGACGCGGTAGATCACGACCACGTCTCCGGACATGTCCTCCATCAGCGCGCGAATGGGCGTGATCCCGATGCCGCCTGCGATCAGGACGATCTTGTTACGACGGCGGGCCGCAGCCGTGAAGACGCCGAACGGCCCCTCCGCGACGACGGGCGTGCCCGGAGCGACCTCCGCGAGCCGGCTCGAGAAATCGCCCAGGGCTTTGACCGTGATCCGGAGCGAGCGTCCATCCGGTGCCTCCGAAAGCGAGAAGGGGTGTGCCGCCCACCAGCGCTTCCGGTCGAGGAACCTCCAGAGGAAGAACTGACCGGGCCGCGCGTCGAGCCGGTCGAGCCGGCGTCCCGTAATTCGCAGCGAGACGATGCCCGGGCCTTCGGCGACCACCTCGGCCACGCGCAGGCGGTACCGCAGGGCATTCAGGGCCGGGCCAATGATCCGGAAGGCGACGAGCAGAGCGAGGGTGCCGAGGATCAACGCGCGCCAGTAGTCGGCAGCGACTCGATCCAGCACCAGCTCGTTCCCGGTCGGAATCTGGTGGAACCAGGCGAGCGCGATGCCCGCATATGCGAGCAGGTGCACCGCGTACCAGGCCTCGTAACGCAGCCGGCGCCGGACGATCACGACCGAAGTCACGACGACGGCGATGAGCAGAGCGGTCCCGACCGTCGCGGTGATCATGCCCGGGTAGACGCCGCCGCCGAGCATCGTCGAGACCTCTTTCGGCAGGGAGATCTTGTCCATGAGCGAATAGCCCCACACCGACAGGACGACGTGCGCGAGGATGAGATCGAGGCACGCATGTCCGTTCCAGCGGTGCCAGACGGTCAGGCGGTCGAAGCCGAAGAGGCGCTCGACCGGAGGCAGGCGTGCCAGCAGCAGAACTTGAAGCAGGGCCGAGTAGGCGCCGAGCAGCCCGGTGATCCGGGCGAGACTGGTCAGAAGCTCGCCGGTGCTGAGGTTTTCCGAGACGTTGCCCCCGTGCACCCAGAGCCAGACCAGCACCGCGGCGTTCCCGGCCACGAACACCCACACGGCGGTCGACGTCGCCAGCCTGCGTCCCGAGCGCGGGCGGGCGAGGGTCGTCCGGCGTGGCGATTCCAGGGCGTAGCCCGCTTCGTTCATGGACTGCAGAGAACCACCCGACCCTGAGAATGGCCTGAGAGCCGCGTAAGAGCTTCGTAAGAGGGAGGCGAGCAAGGGCCCGGAGAGGGGTTTTCCGGCCTGAAGCTGCTCCTTTCGGACTAACTCTTCGGAGGGAGCTTGTTGCAGTTGTTATCTGCCGATGTTGACAACCGTTGTCATCCACCTAAACGAAAGAAGAGGCTCGCCATGACCTCTCTCCGTCCCACTCCCGCTCGTCGCAGACTCGCCACCGCGGCCCGCGTCATCGGTGGCGCAGGGATTCTCGCCGCCGGCATGCTCGTCGCGGGCGCGTTCACGAGCAGCGCACCTGCGGCCCCGCAGGACTGTCTTCCTGTAGTCGGTTGCGTCACCACGACCTTGCCGACCGTGCCTCTGCCGGGCGTGACCTTGCCGACTGTGTCCACGCTTCCCGTCACAACGACCACTACGACGCATGGCACCTCCACGACGAGCTCGACCACCACGACGGCCAACTCGGCGACGACGCCTACCGGCGACACCACCGTGCCGCAGGGTGCCGCGACCTTTAGTCCGAAGGCAAGCGTCCGTGTGCGTGGGCGAGGTGCGCGGCGGGTCGTCGAGATCCGGGTCAATCTCACCAAGGCGGCACGCCTGAACGCCCTCCTCAGTCGCAAAAGCGGCTCGATTGCCAAGCGGCTGTTCACCGCCAAGGCCGGCCCGCATCTCTTCAGGTTGCGGATCGGGCGCGCGGCTAAGCCGGGCCTTGCGAGCCTGTCACTCGTCTACCGCGCCACGACGGGCGAGGCTGCTCGCACGACGCATCGGCTGCGGTTGCCACGCTGAGCTAGACCGAGTCCTGTCGGCTGCTGTAGTGCTCGATGAACGCGAGAACCTTTCCCCACGCATCTTCGGAGGCTGCCGCGAACTGCTCTTGACTGCGGTCGAAGAAGCTGTGCGGCGCACCGTCGTAGGTGACGAGCTCGTGCTCGACACCCGCGGCCGTGAGCGCCGCGTCGAACGCGGCGTTGTCCTCCGCGCTGATGTTCTGGTCGGCTCCTGCCTGGAGGGCCAGGATCGGGGCTTCGAGCTCGGAGGCGCGCTGAGCCGGCCCGGGCGTGCCGTCCCGGCCTTCGCCGGAACGCCCGTAGAAGCCGATCGCGCCTGCTAGACCGTGCCCGCCGGCGGCCGCGAGCCAGGAATTGCGACCGCCGAAGCAGAAGCCGACGGTGAAGATGGCTCGGGCGCCGTTCGAGCGGAGATACTCGACGGCGGCGGCGACATCGGCCTGAATGCCCTCGGCCGTCGTCTGCTCGACGTGTTCCATGTACTCGAAGTCGTCGCCGCGCTTTGACACCCCTGCGGTGCGACCGAAGTAGTCGAGTGCAACGGCCGCGATCCCACGCTCGGCGAAGCGCAATGCCAGTTCCTCGTAGAACCGGTAGAGGCCGCGCACGTCAGGCAGGATCACGACGCCCACGTCGCTTGGCTCTTCCGGAGTCGCTGCGAAAGCGGCGAAGCTGTTGCCGTCGCCCGCCTCGAGGACGAGATCTTCGTGCGAGACCGCGGCGCCGCGGATCACCGGGATGGGTGGAACGGAATCGAGCTCGAAGCACACTGCTGCGCGAGCCTAACCCAGAAGTCCGCCGCGGAAAGACACCAGCGAGCCGCAACTGCAGGTAGGGCTAGCCGCACTGACCTTCCGGACGGCCGAGCGTAGCTTGACGCCAATGAACGTGGCGACCTTCCACCGTCTCCCTTCCCCCCGGAGCCTCGCGTCCACTCCTCACCGAGGCCTGGTGGAGGTCGCCACGATCTTCGGCCTCTACGGCTTCTACGAGGTCGTGCGCGGCCAGGGAAACGCGTCCCTGACCGTCGCCCGCGAGCACACCGACGGAATCGTCGCGCTCGAGCGCCACTTGCACCTCTTCGGCGAGCGCACGATTCAACGCGCGGCGCATTGGGTTCCAACGCTGCCGACCATCCTCGGAATCGCGTACATCGCGCTGCACTTCCTCGGCACGGCCGCTTTCCTGATCTGGCTGCACCGCACACATCCGGAGCGCTTTCCCGTCGTCCGGAACACGCTGATCGCCGCGACAGGCGTCGCGCTCTCGATCTACATCCTGTACCCCGTCGCGCCGCCACGACTCGCAGGGCTCGGCTTCGTGGACACCGTCACGCGCAACGCGAAGGTGAACCTGAGCTCCGACCTTCTCGGCGGTCTCTACAACCCGTTCGCCGCCGTGCCGAGCCTGCACTTCGGCTACGCGCTGCTCGTCGGCGTGACCGTCGCCGTGCTCGCCAAGGGCCGCGTCGCACGCGCGATCGGCTGGAGCTATCCGGCCGTGATGCTGCTCGTCATCGTCGCGACCGGCAACCACTTCTTCTTCGACGCAGCCGGCGGCGCGCTCGCAATCGGGATCGGATATGTGGCCGCTAGCTGGGTCGACTCGCCCGCCAAGCGCGCAAAGCGCTGGCAGCCTGACCGGGGATCCGCCGTCGCGACGTGCTGAGCGCCTCGCGGAGCGCGGCGTCGGCGTCTCCCAGGACGCCTTCGCCATGACCGCAGAGGATGACGTCCGGGTGAAGCTCCCCCAGCTGCCGTCGTGGAGGTCGCAGCCTCAGTAGGGGATGGACTGCCAACCGCTCGTTCCCGGCACGGAAGTACGGCGAGGCGCCGAGCACGTCCGCGCAGACGAGCACGCGGCGGTCGGGCCACCAGAGCGCGACTTCCTTCCAGGAACGGCTGTCCTTGACGGCGATGCAGGCGAACGGACCGAGCGAGCCTTGCGGGACGAGGTGGTGGCGGACGCCGAGCCGAGCGGCGAGAGTGGCGCAGGAGCGGTTGTGCCGGTCGAGCAACTGGACCACGCCCGCGGGGGTGCCGGCAGCGCGGATGCGGTCCTCGACGCCCTCGCCGTCGACAGGGTCGATCACCCAGACGCGGCCGTCCACGACGAGGGCGTGCGAGCAGCGCTGCATGAACTCGTCGACGATCCAGCCGAAGCCGCCGTCGAACTCGTCGCAGAAGCGAACTCGCATCCAGGAGAGAGTACGGGTACGCGATAGGTCGTCTCGAGCTCGGCGGCCACCTCCAAATCGTTCGCATAGAGACGGAGCGGATTCGCGGCGGCACCTCGATACCCGGCCTCCGTCTCGACCACCACACCGGACAGCAGCACCTCACCGAGTATCCGGCAAAGCGTCTTCGGCTCGTCGCGGCCCTGCAGATAGGTGAGCGCATCGACCGGATCCCGCGCCGCATGGAAGCCGCACGTGCAGGCAAGCGCGGGTGCGACGTGCGCTTCTCCGTACTGGCACGCGGCGACCGCGGGGCCGCCTGGGTCCCACACGGTGTCGTAGATGACCGAAGCCAGCCGTACCCCGCCGTTCATCTCGATCACGGTCCAGGCACGCCAGCCCGTGACGCGGCTACGACCGGCCCGAACTCCTTGGCCGATGTTCATCGGCGTGCCTTTGTTGCGAGCCGCGCATCGGCCGGCTTGATGACTTCGTCTACGAGCCCGTACGCAACCGCTTCTTCCGGTGTCATGAAGTGATCGCGGTCGATGTCCTTCAGCACCTGCTCGAGTGGGTGTCGCGTATGGCGCGCGATGATCTCCGCCATCCGCTCGGTCATCTCGAGGATCTCCTTCGCGGCGATCTGGATGTCAGCGGGCGAGCCGCGGTAGCCGGCGGAGCCCTGGTGGATCATCACCTTGGCGTTCGGAAGCACGAATCTCTTGCCGGCCGCGCCGCCGCAGAGGATCATCGCCGCGGCCGACATCCCCATGCCCGTGCAGATCGTGCGCACGTCCGGCTTCACGTATTGCATCGCGTCGTAGATCGCCATCCCTGCGTACGCGGAGCCGCCGGGGGAGTTGATGTAGAGCGAGATCTCCTGGTCGGGATCCTCCGCTTCGAGGAAGAGAAGCTGCGCGGTGATCACGTTCGCAATGCCGTCCTCGACCTCCTGGCCGAGAAAGGCGATTCGCTCGCGCAACAGGCGCGAGTAGATGTCGAACGAGCGCTCATAGCGTCCGTCCTGCTCGACGACCATCGGAATCAGCGGCATCAAGCCTCCCTGGTAATCTGCAACCTGTAGGTTGCACTTAGTATACGCAACCCAGAGGTTGCGGATTGGAGGAGCGATGGAAGTGACCCGTGAGATCGTCTTTCCGGACTCACCCGACGAGGTCTGGAAAGCCCTGACCGAGCCTCAGCAGCTGGAGGAGTGGTTCGCCAACGACGTCGAGCTCGATCCACGCGAAGGCGGGGACGGCGTCTTCCGCTGGGACGACGGCGAGGAGCGTCGTGCGAAGGTGCTCGTCGCCGAGCCGGGCGAGCGGCTCGTACTCGACTGGGACGACCAGGGCGAAGTCGAGTTCACGCTCGAGGAGGTCGAAGAAGGCACGCGCCTGCTCGTCCGCGAATCCACGCCCGAGTTCGCGACCGCACTCGAGCTCCGGGCGCTGGCTGTCGCGTACGTGTGAGCGACGCGACGGGGCGCGTCTTCGACGCGCTCGCCGATCCCCACCGCCGCTACGTGCTCGAAGCGCTAGCGTCGCGCGAGACGGCGACTGCTACCGAGCTCGCCGCTGAACTGCCAGTGACCCGCCAGGCGGTCGCGAAGCACCTCGCTGCGCTCAACCAGGCCGGACTCGTCGAGTTCCGACGCGAGGGACGGGAAACGCTCTATCAGTTGACGCCCGCGCCGCTGGGCGCGGCGATGGACTGGATGGCAAGCGTCGGCGCCGACTGGGACGCACGTCTCGCGGCGTTGCGCAAGCACCTGAGGACCCGCCGCTCGTAGACTCTCGCGATGGAACGCCGTCAGCTCGGCGGGACCGATGTCGAGGTCTCGCGGATCGTTCTCGGTTGCGGCAATTTCGGCGGAATCGGCTCCGCACCCGAGTTCTTCGGACAGGGTGAGAGCGAGGACGAGGCGTTCCGCATCATGGATGCGGCCTGGGAGTTGGGCATCACGACCTTCGATACCGCCGACGCGTACGGCGGCGGACAGAGCGAAAAGACGATCGGCAAGTGGATGGCGAGCCGAGGCGTCCGGCCGGAGATCTCGACCAAGACGTTCAACCCGATGGCCCAGGGTCAGGACCACGGGCTTGCGCGCGAGCGCATCGTGCGGCAGATCGAGTCGAGTCTCGACCGCCTCGGCGTCGATGCGGTCGATCTCTATCTGGCGCACGCGTTCGATCCGGATGTTCCACTCGAGGAGACGGTTGCGACCTTCGACGGCTTGATCCAGCTCAAGCTGATCAAGGCGTACGGCGTCAGCAACTTCGACGCGACGCAGCTCGGGGCAACCCTGGGGATCGACAAGCCCGCTCTCGTACAGAACTCGTACTCGCTGCTCGACCGCGCAGACGACGGCGGGGTGGCTCAGCTCTGCGCCGAGCTCGGAATCGCCTACACGCCGTACGGCCCGCTCGCCGGCGGCTGGCTGACGGGGAAGTACAAGCGTGGCGAGCCAGTGCCCGACGGGTCGCGGATGGCGATGCGGCCCGAGCCGTACGAGCATCTCCGCAGGCCCGAGACGTTCACGGCACTCGAGCGGCTCGCGGAGCTCGCGAAGCGTCGCGGAATCGACTCCGCGACCCTCGCAATCTCCTGGTTGTTCGCGCAGCCATGGGTCACGGCGGTCGTCGTCGGGCCCCGGCGGCCGAAGCACCTCGAACCGGCGCTCCACGCGCTCGAGCATCCATTGTCGAAAGCGGAGGCCGACGAGGTGGCTGCGATCTTCGAATGAACGTCGGCTTTCGTCCGATGCGGGCGAGCGATCTGCCACTCCTCTACGAATGGCTCCAGCGCGAGCATGTCCAACGCTGGTGGACGGACCGCGAGACATACGAGGAGGTCGTCCATCACTACCTGCCGGAGATCGAAGGAAGCGAGCCAACCGACCTCTTTCTCATTCTCCTTGACGATCAGGCGGGCGGGTTCATCCAGACGTATCGAGTGTCCGATCACCCGGAGTACCGCGAACTCGTCGCCGTTGAGGACGGTGTGGCCGGCGTTGACCTCCTGATCGGAGAGCACGAGCTGATCGGCCGGGGTCTGGGCTCTCGGGCGCTCGGTCAATTCTTGCGCGACATTGTCTTCGCGGACCCAGAGATTCATGCGTGCATCGCCGACCCGGACACCGAGAACCATGCGTCGCTGCGGGCCTTCGAGAAGGCCGGCTTTCACGTCGTTCGACAATTCGCCGACCCCAACGACCGGAACCGGCTTCACACGTTGCTGCGGATCGACCGTTAGGGCGCGAGCCGCTCGATGAGCCAGTCGCCGTTCAGGTGCCGGTACCGCAGGCGGTCGTGCATACGGTCGTCGCGGTGCTGCCAGAACTCGTAGGCCTCCGGGACGAGGCGATAGCCGCCCCAATGGTCCGGCCGTCGCACGTCGCTGCCCGCATGCTCGCGGTCGAGCTCGGCGAACCGTTCGTCGATCTCGGCGCGATCTCGGAGCACCGAGCTCTGGCGTGACGCTGCTGCTGCGAGCTGGGCTCCACGCGGACGCGTGGCGAAGTAGGCGTCGGACTCCTGCCCGGCGACTCGCTCGACGCGACCCTCGATCCGCACCTGGCGACCGAGCAGGTCCCAGTGGAAGAGGAGAGCGGCGCGTGGGTTGGCGTCGAGCTCGCCTGCTTTGCGGCTGACGTAGCCGGTGAAGAAGACGAAGCCGCGCTCGTCGGCGTTCTTCAGCAGCACCATTCGCACAGAGGGCGCGCCCTCGGCCGTGGAGGTGGCCAGCGCCATCGCCTGCGGCGCCTTCAATCCGGCCGCTTCCGCCTCCGCGTACCAGCGGCGGAACTGCTGCAGCGGGTCGGGATCGACGTCGGATTTCCGCAGCTCGAGCACCCGCGGCCAGCCTATTTGACGGATCCGATAGTAAGTGTAGACTTACGGTAACCCATGGCTTACGCACAGGCACTGCAGGCGCTCGGCGATCGGACCCGGAGGTCGGTTCTCGAAGAGCTCCGCGACGGCCCACGGGCCGTCGGAGAGATAGCGGCTCGGTTGCCTGTCAGCCGGCCTGCGGTGTCGCAGCACCTCCGGGTCCTGAAGGAGGCGGGTCTGGTGACGGAACGACAAAACGGGACGCGGCGTCTGTACCGCGTCGACCCCGACGGCCTCGCCGAAGTGCGCGAGTACCTCGAAGGCTTCTGGGAAGAGGCGCTCGCGAACTTCAAAGCGGCGGCCGAGCAAGAGGAAGGGAGGAAGAAGTGACGGTCGCGAGACCGAGTGGGGCGAGGTGCTCGACTACGAGTTCGCGGGCCGGCTGCGCTTCACGTGGCATCCCGGACGTGACGGCGACGACGAACCGACCGAGGTCGAGGTGACGTTCACAGCAGACAAGGACGGCACGCTCGTCGTCCTCGAGCATCGCGGGTGGGAGAACCTCACCGGCGAGCGCCGCGAAGCCCGCGAAGGCTACGCCAGAGGCTGGCCGAGCGTGCTCGAGCAGTACCGGCAGGCGGCC
>JALYLY010000045.1 GCA_030773975.1 Actinomycetota bacterium
CCGCGGCCGACGTCGACCTCGCGGTTAGGGCTGCCCGCCGGGCCTTCTCGCGCACCTGGTCGCGGCTGCCGGGTCGGGACCGGTCCACGTACCTCTACCGGATCGCCCGCATCGTGCAGGAGCGCGCGCGTGAGCTCGCGGTGCTGGAGAGCCTCGACAACGGCAAGCCCATCCGCGAGTCCAGGGATGTCGACATCCCTCTCGTCGCCGCGCACTTCTTCTACTACGCGGGCTGGGCGGACAAGCTCGACCATGCGGGCTTCGGGCCGTCTCCTCGGCCGCTGGGCGTGGCCGGCCAGGTGATCCCGTGGAACTTCCCGCTGATGATGCTCGCCTGGAAGATCGCGCCCGCGCTGGCGGGTGGCAACACCGTCGTGCTCAAGCCGGCCGAGACGACCTCGCTGACGGCTCTCCTCTTTGCGGAGATCTGCCAGCAGGCCGACCTGCCACCGGGCGTCGTCAACATCGTCACCGGGGCCGGTGAGACCGGCCGGGCACTCGTCGCGCATCCCGACGTCGACAAGGTCTCTTTCACCGGGTCCACCGAGGTCGGCAAGGCGATCGGTCGGGCCGTCGCCGGCACCCGGAAGTCCGTCACGCTCGAGCTGGGCGGCAAGGCCGCCAACATCGTGTTCGACGACGCGCCCCTCGACCAGGCGGTCGAGGGCATCGTCAACGGGATCTTCTTCAACCAGGGGCACGTGTGCTGCGCCGGCTCACGGCTGCTTGTCCAGGAGAGCGTGTACGACGATGCGATCGCCAGGCTCAAGCGCCGGATGGCCACCCTGCGCGTCGGCGACCCGCTCGACAAGAACACCGACATCGGGGCGATCAACTCCGCCGAGCAGCTCGCGAGGATCCGCGCCCTCTCCGACATCGGCGAGGCGGAGGGTGCCGAGCGGTGGTCACCGCCCTGCCAGCTCCCCGACCGGGGTTTCTGGTTCGCTCCGACGATCTTCACCGGGGTGACGCAGGCCCACCGGATCGCTCGTGAGGAGATCTTCGGGCCGGTGCTGTCGGTGCTCACCTTCCGCACGCCCGAGGAGGCGGTCGAGAAGGCGAACAACACGCCGTACGGGCTCAGTGCAGGAGTCTGGACAGAGAAGGGCTCGCGCATCCTCTGGATGGCCGAACGTCTGCGTGCCGGTGTCGTATGGGCGAACACGTTCAACCGCTTCGACCCGTCGTCGCCGTTCGGCGGCTACAAGGAATCGGGGTTCGGGCGGGAGGGCGGCCGCCACGGACTGGAGCCGTACCTGCAGTTCGAGAGCGCCGAGGTCAAGGGATGATCCGGGAAGAAGACGATCGCTTTTCTGTGCCGGCGGTCCAACCGCGCCGGCTCCGGCGCCGCACGGCGATCGGTTGGGTCATTCTGGCCCTGATCGTCCTCGGTCCGATCACGGCTCTGCTTGTCTGGGTCGGTCACCGCCTCTCGCAGGTCGCAGCGTGACGCGGCTTCCGGTCAAGAAGACCTACAAGCTCTTCATCGGCGGCGCGTTCCCGCGCTCGGAATCGGGGCGGACCTACGAGGCCGAGGGACAGAACGTCGCGCGCGCGTCGCGAAAAGACGTCCGCGACTCCGTGCGCGCAGCTCGAGCCGCGCTGCCCAAGTGGGCGGGCATGACCGCCTACAACCGCGGCCAGGTTCTCTATCGCCTCGCCGAGATGATCGAGGCGCGCACCTCCGAGTTCGCCGAGCTGACCGCCGGCCGTGAGGAGGTCGAGCGGACCGTCGATCGGATCGTTTGGTACGCCGGCTGGGCGGACAAGCTCTCGCAGGTCCTCGGCTCGTCGAATCCTGTGTCCGGCCCGTACTTCAACTTTACCGTGCCGGAGCCCACCGGCGTCGTCGCGGTGCTTGCGCCGGACGAACCGCCGCTGCTCGGCCTCGTTTCGCGGGTCGTTCCCGCCCTGACAGGTGGGAACGCCGTGGTCGCTGTCGCCTCGGAGACGCACCCGCTGGCTGCGATCGAGCTGGCCGAGGCGCTCGCCACCTCCGACGTCCCGGGCGGCGCGGTCAATCTACTCACCGGTCATCGCGATGAGCTGGCGCCGTGGCTTGCCTCGCACATGGACGTCAACGCCATCGACATCACTGGAGCCGACGGCACGTCGGCCGACCTCGAGCGTGCAGCCGCCGACAACGTGAAGCGCGTCGTCCGAGGAGACCCCGAGAGCCAGAGCCCATGGGAGATCGCCTCGTTCCTCGAGCTCAAGACCGTCTGGCACCCGGTCGGCCAGTAGATACTTCCCCCCGTGAGGGAGCGCCGCTTCAGCCAGGCCATCTCGGAAGGTGACGGGATCTCGGTGATCGTCGACGTCGGCGATCCCGAGGCGGCACGGGCCGCTGCGGCGCAGGGTGCCGAGGCCCTTGCGGTGCGGGGCGACGTCGGCGACCTTCGTGCCGTCACCGAGTTGCCGATTCTCTGGCGCGCGCCCGGATCGCCGTCGGAGGCGGCGCTCGCCGGCGCCCACGCGTGGCTCGTGGCGGTCGAGGATGCAGGAGAGGACGAAGACTGGCTCGTGCGCCAGCACGACGAGGCCGTGGGGCTGGGGCTCGACTGCGTGGTCGAGGTTCGGAGCGAGGAGCAGCTCGAGTTTGCGCTCGAACGGCTCGACCCGGAGATCTTCCTGCTCTCGGCGCGGAACAACCTAGAGGGCGATGCGTTGAGCCAGGCGCTCGAGCTCCTGCCCGACGTCCCCGCCGGAAAGCTCGCCGTCGCGGACGTGGGAGAGTCGAGCCGGGAACAGGTAGACGAGCTCGAGCGGGCGGGAGTCGATGCGGTCATCGTCGGAACGCGAAACGTCGCCGAGCTCGTCGGTGACGTCCCGCCGCAGGTCTAACACCGGCGACGCGATCGAGCGCTGGGCCGGCACGCGGTGGGGCGGCCGGGGGACGGCGCTTGCGGCAATCCTTGCCGGCGCGGCGACGATCCGCCTCGTCGGCATCCAGTACGGCCTCCCCTTCGGGAATCTGCTGAATCCGGACGAGCAGTCGATCGTGCCGCGCGCGTGGAAGCTCGTGCACGGAGGAGGCGGCGACCCGCACTGGTTCGACTACCCGACGCTGCTGTTGTACGTCAACGCCCCGTTCCAGGCCTGGCAACGCGAGCCGTCCTATCTGACCGCGCGGATCGTGGGAGTCGTGCTGGCCACGGCGGCGATCGCCGCCGCCTGGTGGCTCGGCCGCCGCGCGTTTGGGACAACTTCCGCCGGAGTCGTCGCAGCGGCCGCCGTCGCCGTGTGCACGATCCACGTCGCGTATTCGCATGCGGCTGTGACCGACGTCCCGCTGACGCTCGGCGTCGCGGCCTCGCTCGCGCTGCTCGTGTCGGGCCGGCTCGAGCTCGCAGGCATCGCAATCGGCCTCGCGATGGGCTTCAAGTACCCGGGCGTTTTCTTGCTCGTCCCGCTCGTCGTCGCCGGCTGGAAGCAGTGGCGCCGGCTCGCGGTGTCCGTCGTGCTGGCGATCGCAGCCTTTCTCGCCTCCAGCCCGTTCATCGTTGTCCACGGCCACCAGGCCTGGCACGAGGCGTTTCACGTTCAGCGACTGGCACGCGATGGCTGGCTCGGCTTCGAGCACGACCACATCGCGCCGATCGCGTTCGTCGGGCGGCTCTGGGAAGGGCTCGGCCCGGCGCTCGTCGTCTGCGGAGTCGGGCTCGTCATCGCTCTTGCCCGCCGCACTCGCACGGATCTGATCCTGGCTTCGTTCGTCGTCGTCTACTTCGCCGACCTGCTGACGCTGAGCGCGCACTTCGATCGCTACGTGCTGCCGCTCGTGCCTGCCCTCGGGGCGCTCGCCGGGCGCATGCGTTCGCTCGCGCCCGTCACGCTGCTGCTGCTGGTCGTGCCCCTGACGTGGTCGATTCGCGACACGAAAGAACTGACTCGTACGGACACCCGCATCGTCGCGCACGGGTGGGTCGAGCGGCACATCGCGCCGGGAACCCGCATCGCCGCGGACCCGTCGACGCCGAGCTTCGAGCGGCTGGACGTGCTGCCTTTGCTCCTGCCGGGCCCGAAGCGCGGCTTCGATCCGAACCGCGACGTTGCACGTCTTCGCCGGCTCGGCATCCACGACGTCGTGGTCACGGGCGCCGTCACGGATCGTGTCCTCGCGGCGCGCGATCGCTATCCGCGAGAGGCCGCCTTCTACGACGACCTTCGCACGAAGGCGCGGCGCGTGTTCTATCTCCTGGCCGGCGGCGATCTCGCCGGCCCGTGGGTCGCGGTCTACCGGCTATGACCGGGGGAGGCTCGTCGCTCCTCGAGGTACAGCGCCTGCTCGCCGTCCTGGCGGCAGGAAGGAGATGCGCGGAGGTCGGTACCGCGTTCGGAGAAGGCGCTGCCGCGATGGCGTCGACGGCGGCAACGCTCACGACGGTCGAGCTCGACCCGGACGAGCGTTCATCGCATCCGAACGGCTCCGTGGCTTCCCGAACGTCGAGCTGCTCGCCGGCGACTGGCGCGATCACCTTCCCCAACGCGCGGCCGTTCGAGTTGCTCTTCTTCGACGGCGGGCGCTTCGACCAGGCGCCGGACGCGATCGACCTCGTCGCGACCGGCGGCCTGATCGTGAAGGACGATCTAAGTCCTGATTGGGAAGGTCCCGATCCGGTGCGCGAGCTCCTATCGACCATCCCGAACTGGTTGCAACCGATGTGCTGCTCACGCGGCAGACGGCCGCCGTCCTTGCGGTCAGGCTCGAAGCAACGGACGCGTGAGGCACGTGGGCCCGCCGTCGCCCTTGCGTGAAATCTCGTCGCCGCTGTAGACGCTCACGTCCACGCCGGCTCGTTCGAGCCGCTTCCTCGTCTCCAGGTTCCCCTCGAGCGCCAGCCCGACGCGAGGCGCGAGCGCCAGCACGTTCGGCCCCATCGTCTCGAACTCGTCGGCGGGAACTTCGACGATGCGAATCTCGAGCTCCTGGAGCCGTTGGACCAGCCGCACGGGCAACAGCGGCAGGTACGCAACGACCAGATCGGCGTCGAGCGGGCTCAGCAGCGAGAGCAGATGCAGCACGACCTCGGAGCCGTGCAGGTGGGGCAGATCGAACGCGAGCACGTTCACGCCGGGTAGCGCCTTCCGCAGGGCGTGGATGCCGTCGTCGTTCGTGCGGTAACCGCGGCCGACGAGCAGAGTGCCCTCGTCGAGCCAGATCGTGTCGCCGCCGTCGGCGGATGCGGGAGGCTCGAGCCGCGCGGCGATCGGCACGCCAGCCTGCTCGAGGTCTGCCGCGATCGCCTCGGTCTCCACGAGACGGCCTTCCTTGCCCGGCCGCAAGACGATCGCGCCGCGGTCGGAGACGATCGCGGGATCGAAGACGTAGATCGCGTCAGGGTCGGTGGGGACGGAAGTCTCGGCGACCACGACCTCTGCGCCGCCGGCGCCGAGTGCGGTGCAGAAGGCTTCGTGTTCTTCTGCGAGCTTGGCGACGTCCGGCTCCGAGCGCCAGCCGTACTCACCCCAGGTCGCAAAACCGGCCAAAGCGGGTGGGCGTACGAGCACACGGCGCAGGGTCGCAGTCATGCTCTGCCCGCCGAAGAGCTGCGGCGAGGTCAACCGTCTAGCCGAAGAACGCCTGGGCGACCGCCCACCACTCGACGGGGACGGTCTTGAGCTCGGCGGTCGCCTCCGCGAGCGGGACGTCGACGATGTCGTCGCCGTGCAGAGCGGCCATCCGGCCGAACTTCCTCTCCTCGACCAGGTCGGCGGCCTTGAGGCCGTAGCGCGTCGCGAGTACGCGGTCGCGCGGGGTGGGGGAGCCGCCACGCTGCACGTGGCCGAGCACCGTCACCCGTGTCTCGTAACCGGTCCGCGCCTCGATCTCGTGTGCGAGGGCTGCGCCGACGCCTCGCTCCGACAGGCGGATGTGGCCGAACTGGTCGACATCCTGCGCCTCGCTCATCCCTTCCAGCTCGTATCCCTCCGAGACGACGACGATAGAGAAGTCCTTGCCGCGCTCGTGCCTGCGGCGGATCTCCTTACAGGCGTCCTCGATCGACACCGGCTGCTCCGGAATCAGGATCATGTCCGCGCCGCCTGCGATTCCGGCCACTACGGCGATCCAGCCGGTGTGACGACCCATCACCTCGACGACCATCACGCGGTTGTGCGACTCCGCTGTCGTGTGGAGCCGGTCGATCGCCTCGGTTGCGACCGAGACCGCCGTGTCGAACCCGAACGTGTAGTCGGTCGCCGAGAGGTCGTTGTCGATCGTCTTCGGGACACCGACCACCGGGAAGCCGTGCTCCTCGTAGAGCCGGGCGGCGACGCCGAGCGTGTCCTCGCCGCCGATCGCCACCAGCGCGTCGAAGCCCTCGCGCTCGAAGTTCGCGAGGACTTTCTCGACTCCGCCCTCCACCTTGAACGGATTCGTCCGCGTGGTGCGGAGGATCGTCCCGCCTCGCGGGAGCAGGCCAGAGATCTCGGACGGGCCGACTGGACGGAACAGGCCCTCGACCAGTCCTTTCCAGCCCTCGAGTACTCCGACGACCTCGCCCTCCCGGGTCATCACCCGCCGTCCGGCGGCGCGGATGACCGCGTTCAGCCCCGGGCAGTCTCCGCCGCCGGTGAGGATTCCTACCTTCATGCGCCGATCGTAAAGAACTCGGCGCGAGGGCTACGATGTCGCCGCGCCGAAGTGGCGGAACTGGCAGACGCGCCGGACTCAAAATCCGGTGAGGGAAACCTCGTGTGGGTTCGAGTCCCACCTTCGGCATCGCGCCAGGGAGCAGGATCGCGCCGCTCCTTGGCACGTCTCTGAATCGGCTTTGTGGGATCCACCGCAGCAACGAGCGGTCCAGTTCGAAAGGGGAGAGGAACCATGCGACGGAAGAAGTCGATGCTCGCTGCTGCGCTGTGCGCGGTCGCCGTTGCGGGTCCAAGTGCAAGTGCCGCGTTCGCCGGCGAGGTAAAGGGCCTCCGGGCAGCGTCGGCAACCCCGGTACACCCAAGGACGTGACACACGCCAACTCGATCTGCGCCTTCTCTGGACTGAACGATTTCGTCAACGGTCCGACGGACTTCCACGGTCCAGTCCTACGGGCAGGACGTCAGGCTGCACGGCGCCGATCCGACAGCGTTCAACCCTGGCGACGCATCTAGGGGCTTCAGCAACCCTTACAACCTGTAGTCGATGCCCTGGTTGGCCCCGACACCAGCGTCGGGACCAACCAGATGGCGACGGAACAGGATGACGGAGCGTGCTTTGTTGGATCACCAGGTGCACGAGTACCCCTGTCGCCGGTCGAGCTCCTGGGCGCACGATCCGCTGAACGGCGGGTCGACCTGGGCGTCGCATCTACACCTCATCATTGGGCACGGATGCTCGGTGATCTTGGGTTGCGATTTACGCGCTATAAAGGGGCCGTGACGCGGGTCATCCCTCTTCTGCTGCTCGTCCTCGTCACCGGGTGCGGTTCGACGAACGCCGGAAACGCCGCTGCAGACGCGGCGGCACGCTCATGCCCCGCCGCGTGGCGAGGCGGTTGGCAGGCGCTCGCGAACCGCATTCAAGCGCCCGTCTATTGCCCGACGTGGATGCCGGACCCGTTGGACGCGCGGATCGGCGGGAAGTACGCCAACGGCGAGTCCGTCAGCCGCGACCGGAGCTACCTGATCAGTTTCATCTGGCGTGAGCCGGGCAGCGGCGAGGTGCACGTGAACCTTCGGGGATATCCAGGCAGGACGCGGATTCCGACATGTAGCGACCTCGACACCGACAAGCCGGTTCCGTGCTTCTCCGATCCGAAGGGCAGCGTACGTGGGGGTGACATCGCCGCGCGCATCTATACGGCCAACCAGGGCGCCGATCAATGGCACGTGCTCTACGCGTGGCGTCACAGTGGGTCGCTTTACGCCATCAGTGAGCACGTCACTCCTCCCTACACGTATGCGCGTGTGGTTCGCAACCTGAATCGGATGCTCACCAACCTCGTCCTCGTCCCCGCGAAGTCGTAGTGCGCCTCACCCGCAGGCAGGTACTCGTCGGAGCGGCGACGAGCGGCCTGGGCGCGGTTGGCCTGTACGAGCTGGTCGACCGACTCACCTCGTCGCCGGCCCCGCGGGGTCGCGGTCGTCTGCACCCCGAGCAGCATCTGCTCGACGGCCTCGCCGTGATGCGTGACAACGGGGTCGCCGTCATCGTGCCCCCTCTCCATCACGCCGTCATCACCGCACGGGTGGTGACAGACAATCTCAGGGGAGCGCAGCAGGAGCTAGAGGAAACACTCGTCGACCTCGAACGCCGCTATACGCCAACGCCGGCGGGACTGGGCGTGACCGTCGCCTGGGGCCTCCCTTATTTTCGCCGCCACGTGCCGAGACAGGCAGACCTTCACCTTCCGGTCGACTTGCGCGCCTCTCAGACCAAAAGTCGCACCGCCCTCGCGTTGGCGGATGCGATCCGCTTCCCCAGCGATCCCCCGGACACGATCCTCGAGGCCAACGACGTCGCGGTGCTCCTGCGCAGCGATATCCGGGCGCACATCGAAGACGGCGAGCGCATGCTGTTCCAGGGCTCGAGCATCCTGCAAGCGACGAGCATTCGGCGTGGCTTCGTCGGCAGCGATTTTCGCTCCGGACCGAGCCTGGCGAAGCGAATGGCGCAGACGGCCGGCGTCGATGGCGCGGACTTGATTCCCGATGACGCTCAGTTATTCCTCGGTTTCACGTCGACTCAGCAGGCTGCGCTCGGCCCGCGCAAGATCGCGAACTTCGAGACACTCGGCTACGTGGATCTCGGTCCGCATGGCTATTTCCTCAACGGCACGCACATGCATCTCTCGCATGTCTTCGAAGACCTCGCCTCTTGGTATCAGACCTTCGACTTCCAGGAACGCGTCGATACCGCGTTCAAGCCGGGCCTCGAGGCCAAGCCCGGGGTTGTGACGATCTCGGAGGAACCTACCGAGGCTGCCTCGGCGGCCTCCGTGCGTCGTGGCTTCCATCGCGACGGCCGGATCGGTCATAGCAGCTCGATCCAATCGACGTCTCGCCTCATCCGTGACGTCGTCGCCGACGACGGAACCGTGTACAGGCGCGGGACTGCGGTGCCCCAACGCGCCGACTTCAACACACTCGATAACCCGTTCGCATGGAGCGCAAGCCCGGAACGGGACGGGATGCAGGATCCGCCTGCTGCCGGTCTCCACTTCGTCGTCTTCAATCCGACAAGCGACGACTTCCGCCGCAATCGCCTCGCGATGGACGGCGTGCTGCCGGATGGCACGCGCCTGCCGTTCGGGGACCGCGATCGCAACCAGGGCTTCAACGCCGTCCTGAGCACATCCCACCGGCAGAACTTCATCGTCCCGCCGCGTCGCCACCGCTCGTTCCCGCTCGTCGAGTTGTGACGACCGGCGGCTCGAAGACCTCTTCCAAGAAGCCCCTTCCGAACCTCGAGCCCACCAACGACCTCGTGATCGCGACCGATCATGCGGCCTCCGACCGCGCAGATGACGCCATTCAATCCGGGACAGTCGCCGCCCTGGCGATGCCGGCTTGGCGCGGGTAGCCGAACGTCATGAGGGACTTCGTGGTTGTTACTTGCAGCACGCCCTCAGTGGGTTGATACTTGCCGATTCGAGACTAATCGTGAAGGAGGAGGCGTGAGGAAACGGCTGTCAGGAGTTACGTTGCTCATCGCCGCCGTGGCCGTGCTCTCGATCGTGGCCGCAAGCACCGGCGGCGTGTTCAAACCATCCGCGCGCTCGGCGACCCCGCTGCCTTCGTCGGCCTGCGGCCCCGTGTTCTACAAGGGCTCGGGCAGCCCTAAGTACCTGATCGCTTCGGACTTGCCGCTGCAGGGGGCGGGCCGCGCGCAGAACATCGCCATGGGGAAAGCGATCCAGTACGTTCTCGACAAGCAGTACCACTTCAAGGCCGGCAAGTACACGATCGGCTACCAGGCCTGCGACGACTCGACGGCGCAAGCGGCGGCGTGGGATGCAGCCAAATGCACGTCGAACGGTAGGGCATATGCCGCGAATACGTCGTTGCTCGGCGTACTCGGGACGTTCAACTCAGGCTGCTCCAAGCTCATCATCCCGCTCGCCAACCGGGCGCCCGGTGGGCCGCTCGGAATGCTGAGCGTCGCGAACACCGGCGTCGGGCTGACCCACACGGCGCCGTGGACCTCACCCGGCGAGCCGGGCGTCTACTACCCGACCGGGAAGCGCAACTACGTGCGCGTGGCGGCGAGTGATGACTACCAGGGGCCGGCGGCGGTGGATCTGCTCCTGAGCAAGGCCTTCAAGCTGGCCCAGGGGAAGAAGTTCGCGCCGATCAAGGATGTCTACATTCTCCACGACAACCAGACCTTCGGGAAGGGTGTCGCCGAGGCGTTCAAGCTCAGGGCGGAGAAGGAAGGCATCAAGGTGCTCGGCTTCGAGCCTTGGGATGCGAAAGCGACGAGCTACGAGGCGATCGGTAACCGCATCAAGGAGACGAACGCAGACGCCGTGTACCTCGGCGGCATCGTGTGCAACAACGGTGCCAAGCTGCTCAAGGACCTCCGCGCCGTTCTCGGGTCGG
>JALYLY010000046.1 GCA_030773975.1 Actinomycetota bacterium
ATTGAAGCGCTCTACCGTGGAATCGAGGCACCGATTGTCCGAACAGACGTTGCGTCGTCCGAGATGATCAAGCTCGCCGCGAATGCGTTCCTGATGACACGCATCTCGTTCATCAACGAGATCGCAAACGTGTGCGAGGCTGTCGGCGCGGACGTGGTGGAAGTCGCGAAAGGCATCGGGCTCGACCACCGGCTCGGCCCGCACTTCCTGCGCGCCGGTATTGGCTACGGTGGAAGCTGTTTTCCGAAAGATTCGCTTGCGCTCAAACAGCTCGCGTCGAACTCGGGCTACCACTTCCATCTGCTCTCGGCGGTGATCGAAGTGAA
Source organism: Actinomycetota bacterium (assembly GCA_030773975.1). Lineage (GTDB taxonomy): Bacteria > Actinomycetota > Thermoleophilia > Gaiellales > Gaiellaceae > 3-1-20CM-4-69-9. Next base: position 327 of record JALYLY010000046.1, read on the forward strand.
CGAGCTGCAGAAGCGCCGCGTCGTGCAGAAGCTGCAGAAGCATCTCGGCAAGCTGCGCGGAAAGAAGATCGCGCTGCTCGGGCTCGCGTTCAAGGCGGGCACGGACGACATGCGGGAGGCACCGTCGCTGGTGCTCGCCTCACGCTTGTTGGCCGAAGGCGCGGAGGTGCGTGCCTGGGATCCGGTTGCGCGGCCGGGCGAGTTGATGAAGGGCGCGGTCCTCGTCGACTCGGTGCTCGACGCCGTGCGGGGTGCGGACGCTGCGGTGATCGTGACCGAATGGGACGAGCTGCGCGGCCTCGCGTCGAAGGAGGTGCACGACGCGATGGCGCGGCCGCTCATCCTCGACGGGCGGAACCTGCTCGACCCGGCCGAAACGCGCGCCGCGGGTTTTGCCTACGAGGGCATCGGCCGACCGAGCTCGCCGTTCGAGGCGCTCCCCGAGACCGCGGAGCCCGAGACGAGGGTAAAGAACTAGTGGAGGCGATCATCCTCGCGGGCGGGCAGGCGACGAGGCTCGGCGACGCGGCGCGTGGACACCCGAAGGCGCTCGTCCCGATCGCCGGGCACCCACTCGCGGAGTACCAGGTGTCGCAGCTCGTACGCGCGGGCGTCGAGCGCGTGATCGTCAGCTGCAGTGCCGGCCAGGCGGCGCTGTTCGAGGCGAAGCTCGCAGGACTTGGCGCGGAGATCGTTGCCGTCGCGGAGCCGGAGCCGCTCGGGCGTGGGGGAGGCTTGCGCTTCGCGGCGGCGCATCGAGAGGAAACGGGACCGATCTACGCATTCAACGGCGACGAACTGCACGACGTCGACCTGCGCGCGTTCGTCGAGGCGCATGAAGAGCACGGCGGCGCCGCGACGATCGTCGTCGCGCCCCTCACGTCGCAGTTCGGCGTCGTCGAGCTTGCGGAAGACGACCGCGTGACAGGGTTCCGCGAAGCGCCGCGCCTGCCGCACTGGGTCAATGCAGGCGTCTACGTCCTCGGCGACGAAGCGCTCGTCCGGATGCCCGAGCGCGGCGACCACGAACAATCGACCTTCCCGGAGCTTGCGCAAGAGGGAAAGCTCTTCGCCTTTCGGCACGAAGGCCTCTGGATCACCGTCAACACCCCCAAGGACCTGCAGCGGGCGGAGGAGCACTACGCCTCCCATCCCGAGCTCCGCCCGACACTATCCCGCGGCCGCAGCTGACCCAAAAGGCCGGGGTCAGACCCTTGCCGTTTGGGTCACCGCTCCGCCGCTTCGCGTTCGGCATAAAGTCGGCGAGTGAGCGTGGACTCGCCAAATCTCGGCGGCCTCGACGCCTGGGCCTTCGAGCCGCGCAAGGTCGACAAGCCGTGGGGCTACGAGCTGATCTGGGCCGAGACCGACCGCTACGTCGGCAAGACCCTCTTCGTGAAGGCCGGCGAATCCCTCAGCCTCCAGTTCCATCGCGTGAAGGACGAGTCCTGGCTCGTCCAGTCGGGCCGCGCCAGGCTCGAGCTCGGCTCGGCCGGCGACCCGGTCCTGAGCGAAGAGGTGATCGGGGCCGGGGCCTCGTTCCACTTCCGCCCGGGCAGCGTTCATCGGGTGACCGCGATCGAGGACACGACCATCCTGGAGGTCTCCACGCCCGAGCTCGACGACGTCGTCCGGCTCGAAGACCGGTATGGGCGGGAGGGAACCTCCAAGCCTTAACACGAACGTGTTAAGGTCTGGGCGTGGCAGGACTGACCATCGGCGAGGCCGCCGCCCAGACGGGATGGTCGCCGCGGATGCTTCGCTACCTCGAAGGCGCGGGGCTCGTCGTCCCACGCCGGAGCGGCGCCGGCTATCGCCTGTACGGGCTCCTCGAGCTCAACCAGCTCCGCTCCCTGCGGGAGCTCCGCCGGCGCCACGACGTGGAGCTCACCGACGTCGCTTTCGCAGCTAGGCTCGAGCGCGAGCCGGAGCTGCGGGCCGCAGTGGAGACCTGGCTGGCAGGCACCCAACTGTCCGCCCTCGACTGGGAACAGCGCAAGCACGAGCGGCTCTTGGCCGCCTAAACGAGAGGACTGAATGGCTACGACGAAACGGCACGACGTGAAAGATCTCGCACTCGCGCCCGAAGGGGTGCGGCGCATCCAGTGGGCCGACCGCCAGATGCCCGTGCTCGCCGCGATTCGCGAGCGCTTCGACCGCGAGCAGCCGCTCTCCGGTTACCGCATCTCCGCCTGTTTGCACGTCACGACCGAGACAGCGAACCTCGCCCGCACGCTGAAGGCCGGCGGCGCCGACGTCGTCCTTTGCGCGTCCAACCCGCTCTCGACGCAAGACGACGTCGCAGCCGCGCTGGTCGACGAGTACGACATCGGTGTCTTCGCGATCAAGGGTGAGGACAACGACACGTACTACGCGCACATCGAGGCGGCTGTCGACCACAAGCCGCAGTTGACGATGGACGACGGCGCCGACGTCATCGGCGTCCTCCATTCCGCGCGGCGTGAGCAGCTCGGCGACATCATCGCGGGCACCGAGGAGACGACCACCGGGGTCATCAGGCTGAAGGCGCTCGAGCGTGACGGCGCGCTTGGTTTCCCCGTCATCGCCGTCAACGACGCCCAGACGAAGCACCTGTTCGACAATCGTTACGGCACGGGTCAGTCGACGATCGACGGAATCATCCGCGCGACCAACGTGCTGCTGGCAGGCAAGCGTTTCGTGGTGGCCGGCTACGGCTGGGTCGGCCGCGGCGTCGCGTCGCGGGCCCGCGGGATGGGTTCGCACGTGATCATCACGGAGGTCGATCCGATGCGGGCGCTCGAGGCCACCATGGACGGCTACGAGGTCCTCTCGATGGACAAGGCCGCGCCGATCGGCGACATCTTCGTCACGGCGACCGGCGACAAGTCCGTCATCCGTAAGGAGCACATCCAGAAGATGAAGGACGGTGCCATCCTCGCGAACACCGGCCACTTCAACGTCGAGATCGACATCCCCGGCCTGCGAGCGCTCGCGACCGACACGCGCGAGGCACGCGCGTTCGTGGAGGAGTTCACGATGACGGGGGGCGAGCGCATCTACCTGATCGCCGACGGCCGGCTCGTGAATCTGTCCGCTGCAGAGGGCCATCCGGCCCTCGTCATGGACATGTCCTTCGCGAACCAGGCGCTTTCGGCCGAATACGCGATCCAGAATGCAGCCGAACTCGAGCGGAAGGTCTATCCGGTGCCAGAGGAGATCGACAAGGAGATCGCGCGCCTCAAGCTGGCGACCATGGGCGTCGAGATCGACACGCTCACGGAGGAGCAGGAGAAGTATCTGGCCTCGTGGGACGAAGGAACCTAGACCCGGAAGACATCGTTCGGTACGAGGAGGACGGCCCGAGGGTCGTGCTCCTCGACCAGCGCCGGCTGCCTGACGAAGAGGTCGAGCTGGATTGCGGGTCGGTTGCGGAGGTCGTCGTAGCGATCCGCGAGCTGGCTATTCGGGGTGCGCCTGCGATCGGTGTCGCCGCGGCCTACGGGCTCGCGCTCGCGGGTGCGCTTGGGGATGACCTCGACGAAGCCGCCGCGCTGCTTGCCGCTTCGCGTCCGACCGCGGTCAATCTCGCGTGGGCGCTCGAGCAGATGCGGGACGACCCGACGCCCGCGCGCGCTCGCGCCCTCCACGACGAGGAGGTCGAGCGCTGCCACACGATGGCCGCCCACGCCGCCGAGTTGCTCGGTCCGGGGACACGCGCGCTGACGCACTGCAACGCAGGCGGACTGGCGACGGGCGGTTACGGCAGCGCGGTCGGCGCGCTTCGGACCGCCTGGGAGCGGGGGTCGATCGAACGCGTGTGGGTCGACGAGACGCGTCCGTTGCTGCAGGGGTCACGCCTGACCGCGTGGGAGCTCGAGGCCGCCGGTATTCCGCACGCGGTGATCGCCGATTCCGCAGCCGCCTCGCTGATGGCCGCAGGCGACGTGGACTGTGTCGTCACCGGCGCGGATCGAATTGCTGCCAACGGCGACACGGCGAACAAGATCGGCACGTACTCGCTTGCGGTCCTCGCCGCGCACCACGGGATCCCGCTCTACGTCGTCGCACCGACCTCCACCGTCGACCTCGCCACTCCGACGGGCGCAGAGATCCCGATCGAGGAGCGTGCGGCGGCCGAGATCACGACACGCTTTGCGGTACGCAATCCTGCCTTCGACGTCACCCCGGCAAACCTCATCACGGCGATCGTCACCGAGTACGGCGTCCACCGCATGCCGTACGCCCAGTCGCTTGCGGCGCTCGTTTGAAGGCGCTCATCCTCGCCGCGGGCTATGCGACGCGGTTGCGGCCGCTCACCGACTCGATCCCGAAGCAGCTGCTCCCCGTCGGAGGACGACCGATGGTGGACTGGATCCTCGACCGGATCGGGGAGACGAGCGCCGACGAGGTGCACCTGGTCACGAACGCGCGCTTCGCCGAGTTCTTCGAGCACTGGGCGGAGGACAAGGACGTGCGCATCCACAACGACGGCACGACGTCCAACCACGACCGCCTCGGGGCGATCGGCGACATTCGCTTCGTCGGCCTCGACGACGACCTGCTCGTGGTGGCCGGCGACAACCTGTTCGACTACTCCCTCGCGGACTACGAGGCCTACTGGGGCGAGCGCGACGGAAGCTGCATCGCGGTTTTCGACGTCGGCAGCCCCGAGCTGGCGAAGAAGTACGGCATCGTCGACGTGGACGACAACGATCGTGTCGTCGGCTTCGTGGAAAAGCCAGAGGATCCGCCGACGACGCTCTGCGCCACCGCGACATACCTCTACGAGCGCGAGCATCTGCGGCTGGTCGAGCAGTACCTCGAAGAGGGAAATCCGCCGGACCAGCCCGGGAACTACATCGCCTGGCTGCACATGCGCGAGCCCGTCTATGCGTACCGCTTCGACGGGCAGTGGTACGACATCGGCGACGCGACTCAGCTGCTCGAGGCGGACAACCGCATGCGGCGACTGCGCGGTCTGCCGGAACGCGCGGAGTATTCACCGAGTTGACACAGACACGTCGCACACGCTGACCTAGCGTGGTGACGTGCTCGATCTGCTCCTGCCGCAGCGCTGTCTGCTCTGCTTTCTTCCCGGCGCGCAGGTTTGCGACGGCTGCACCAACGCTCTTCGCCGAATCGAGCTGCCGCTCTGCGAACGTTGCGGTGCGCCGACCGCCTGGCCCGTAAAGCGTTGTGCCGAGTGTGCGGGCCGACGGCTCGCCTTCACGCGTGCTCGGGCGGCATTGGCGTACGACGACAGCTTGCGCCCGATCGTCGCCGCCTGGAAGGAGCGTGGTCTGCGCCGGCTCGCCGGGTGGGCGGCGGCCGTCGTCCGCGACTCGCTGCCGCGACCCGACGTCGCGTGTGTCGCGTTCGTCCCCGGCGATCCGGACCGCAGGCTCAAGCGTGGGCATCACGCTGCTGAGCGGCTGGCGAGCGAGCTCGCCGCTTTCTGGGAGCTGCCTCTGCGGGCGCTCCTCACGAGGGCGAGAGGGTCTCCCCGGCAGCGTGGGCTGACGCAACTCGAGCGGCGGCGGAACGTGGCAGGTGCTTTCCTTGCGCACGGCCGGGTACCCGCCCGCGTCGCGCTTGTCGACGACGTGTATACGACCGGTGCGACTGTCAATGCGGCCGCGTCCGCACTCCGGAAGGAAGGCGCTCGCGGGGTCGAGGTCGTGACGTTCGCCCGCACGATTCGCATTCGCTAGGGTGAGATCTCCGGCTCACGAGGAGGCGCATGCGACTTCAAGTGAAGGGCAAGAACCACGAGGTCAGCGACACGATCCGCCGGTATGCCGAGGAGAAGATGCAAAAGCTCGACCGTCAGCTGCATGAGCTTGCAGAGGTCGAGCTTGAGCTCCGTGTCGAGAAGAACCCTTCGATCGCCGACAACCAGGTGGCGGAGGTGACCGTCTGGACGAAGGGGCCGACCCTCCGCGTCAAGGAGGCGTCGACCGACATGAAAGCCTCGATCGACCAGCTGACGGACAAACTGCTCCGCCAGATCGACCATGCCCGCGGCAGGCGGCGCAAAGACTGGCACCCACGTGACAACGGCACACCGACCGGAGGTCCGATGAGCATTCCCGACGAAGAAGAGACCGGCGAGCAGATCGTCAAGGTGAAGCAGTTCTCGGTCAAGCCGATGAGCCCCGAGGAGGCTGTGCTGCAGCTCGAGCTTATCGGGCACGACTTCTTCGTCTTCCGCAGCGATGAGTCCGGAGACATCAACGTCATCTACCGCCGCAAGGACGGCGGCTACGGCTTAATCGAGCCGCAGGGCTAAGTCGGCTGTGATCGCCCGAACCACTTCGATCAGCGTTTCAGACGGAGGCGCGGGCGGAGCCCGCACCTCCTCTAGGCGGCACCGCGAGCGGTGCCTTAGCGAGCCGTCGGGGTAGTGGGCCTCTTCCGGCGCAAGCCTCTGCACCAGCGGCTTGCCGAGGAGGGCGGTCTCGTTGAGCGAGCCACCGTGCCGTTGTTCACCGGGGTCATTCCGGAAACGGGAATCCACGGCATTCCGCGCGAACGCCAGTACGACGCGGTCGCGGCTACAAACGCGCCGGACGCCGAGGGCGACAGCGCACGCTTCGTCGGGCTGGAGGATGGGTCGCTCCTGATCGAGGAAGGCGACGGAGACTTGACGGCCCTCGCAGACGCGATCGAGCAAGACATAGCGCGCCCGTACCGCGCGACCGCGGTCCGGCGCGGCGAGACCACGTGGGCGGTCGCCGCGCACCGGCTGCGCGTTGTGGAGCTCCCGGAGCCGGGCGGCGACGAGATCGAGCTCGTGCTGCGCGGCGAGGACAAGACGCTCGTCGTGGAC
>JALYLY010000047.1 GCA_030773975.1 Actinomycetota bacterium
CATCGACACCGCAACGCCGCCCTGCCACACTGGCTCGACAACTACAACCGGCGACGGCCACACAGCTCAATCGGAAACCGACCCCCGATCAGTCGCGTTCACAACGTCCGTGGGTAGGACACCTAGCCGCTACACTTCGCCGCGCTCGCGGGCTTGAAAGCCCGCATTTTCATGCCATGACTGCCACTAAGAGCTCATACGCGATCATCTCGGTCGGCGGGAAGCAGTACCGCGTCCGCGAGGGCGAGAAGCTGCTCGTCGACCGGCTGAAGACGGACGAGGGGAAGACGTTCAACCCCGACGTCCTCTTCCTGGGCGGCGACGGCGATGGGACGCTCTCCCCCCGCACGCAGGTGACCGCAAAAGTGGTCGGCCACGTCCTCGGCGACAAGATCCGGATCGGCAAGCGCCGCGCGAAGACCGGCTACAGGAAGCAGACCGGCTTCCGGGCGCACCTGTCGCAGATCGAGATCCAGTCGATCGGTGGCGCTGCCAAGCCTGCGACGACCGCGGCTGCGCCGGTCGCCGAGAAGGAACAGCCGGTCGCGAAGCCGAAAGCAGAGCCGAAAGCCACTCCGGATGCTGCCGCACCCACCCCCGCCGAGCCGCCGCGCGGTTACGAGGACTTCACCGTTGCGGACATCGGGGAGAAGTCGAAGCGGTGGAAGATCGAGCAGTTGGAAGCGGCGCTGAAGTTCGAGAAGAAGAACGCCAATCGAAAGGGCGCGATCGCGGCACTCGAGTCCGCGCTCGCCGCGAAGCAGGAGAAGAACTAATGGCTCACAAGAAAGGACTCGGTTCGTCGCGCAACGGGCGCGACTCGAACCCGAAGATGCTCGGCGTAAAGATCTTCTCCGGCCAGGAGGTCAAGGCCGGGATGATCCTCGTCCGTCAGCGCGGGACGAAGTTCCGCCCCGGTGCAGGTACGGGCATCGGGCGCGACGACACGATCTTCGCCACCCGCCCCGGCACGGTCGCGTTTCGCCAGAGCGGCGAGCGCCGCTTCGTCGAAGTCGGCGACTAGCGACTACCGTCACGTAGCTCGTGAGCTCCGTCGCGGGCCGCTAGCGTTGATTCATGTTCCACGATCGAGCTCGAATCGACGTCCAGGCCGGCCGCGGCGGCGACGGAAGCCTGCACTTCCGGCGTGAGAAGCACGTCCCCAAGGGCGGCCCCGACGGTGGCGACGGCGGGCCCGGAGGAGACGTTGTGCTGGTCGCCGATCCGGACCTGCGCGATCTGTCCGCGTTCCGGGTGAAGCGGCGCTACAAGGCAGGAAGCGGCGAGCCCGGCCGCGGCGCGCTGAAGCATGGGGCGACGGGCGAGTCGCTCGAGCTTCGCGTTCCCGTCGGGACTCAGGTGCTCGACGAGCAGGAGCAGGTCGTTGCCGATCTCGCGGCGCCGGGAGCGCGGCTGATCGCGGCGCGCGGCGGCAGCCCGGGTCGCGGCAACAAACGTTTCGCCACGCCGACTCGCCGTGCGCCGCGTTTCGCGGAGACCGGACTTCCCGGTGAGGAGGCGACGCTCGACCTTCGCCTGAAGCTGCTTGCAGACGCGGCGCTCGTCGGGCTGCCCAACGCCGGCAAGTCCTCGCTGCTCACGAGGATCTCGAATGCGAAGCCGAAGGTCGCGGAGTATCCGTTCACGACGCTCGCGCCCATCCTCGGCACCGTCGACGCGCCCGACGCGTCACGACAGCTCACCGTGGCCGACGTGCCCGGGCTGATCGAAGGCGCGAGTGAGGGGGTAGGCCTGGGACACGAGTTCCTCGCTCATCTCGAGCGTGCGAATCTGCTGCTGCACGTGATCGACTCGTCCGAGGACGACGCGGCCGAGCGCTTCTGCACCATCGATCGCGAGCTGGCCGCATACGGTGCCGGGCTCGAGACCCGGCCGCAGGCGATCGTCCTCAACAAGATCGACCTCCGTGTGGACCTGCCGCGCTTCGACGTCGAGGACGAACGCATCGTGCGGGTCTTCTACGTCTCCTGCGCCACGGGTGCGGGCATCGAGGAGCTCCGGCGTGCGCTGTTCGAGCTCTGCCCGCCACAGGCTCCGGCCGCTCCGTCCGAGGACGGGCTCGTTGACTTCCTCGTCTACCGGCCAAAGCCCGGCGGCCGCCGCTTCAGGGTGCTCCGCACGGATCGCGGCTTCCGCATCTCCGGCGAAGCGCCGACGGACGAAGAGGAGCTGGCAGCCGCGCTCGAGGCTGCAGGCGTCCGGACGGGTGACGAGGTCGAGGTGAACGGCGAATTTCTGGAAGTCCAGTGACCGGCCTCCTCGGCGGCACGTTCAACCCACCGCACAACGGGCACCTCGCGCTCGCCCGCGCGGCTCAGGAGCATTTCGACCTCGACGACCTCGCAGTGCTCGTGGCGGTGCGGCCCGGCCACAAGCAGGTCCAGCTCGACGCCGACACGCGGTTGAAGCTCGCCCGCGCTGCTTTTCCCGACTACGAGGTCGAGCCCGATCCCTACGAGCGCACGGTTGACCTGCTTCGCGCGGGGCGTTGGAGCGAGCCGTTATTCCTGATCGGCGCGGACCAGTTCGCGGACTTCCTCACGTGGAAGGATCCGGAGGGCGTGCTCGCCCTCGCGCGGATCGGCGTCGCGACGCGGCCGGGGTTTCCGGGTGAACGCCTGGACTCCGTCTTGCAGCAACTGTCGCGGCCGGACCGCGTCGAGCTCTTCGAGATCGAGCCGGTCCCGATCTCGTCGCGGGAGATCCGCGACCGCGTCGGCCGCGGCGAGTCGATCGACGGGCTCGTGCCTCCTGCTGTGGCGGAAGTAATCGAGTCGCTTGGGCTCTACCAGGATGGCTAAGAGGGCGGCTACACTTGGGCGGTATTTGGAAACGGAGCTGAAGCCACACTGACGTCTCTCGAACAAGCCCGCCGCATCGCCGGCCTGGCCCAGGAAAAGCTGGCACAGGACGTGGTCATCCTCGACATGCGGCCCGCCTGCTCCTACACGGATTACTTCGTCGTCTGCACGGGACAGAACCCGCGTCAGACCGCCGCCATCTACGACGAGGTGCACAGCGGGATGAAGCACGACGTGCGACTTCTGCCGAGCTCGGTGGACGGCCAGCGCGAAGCCTCGTGGATCGTCGCCGACTACCTCGACGTGGTGCTCCACATCTTCACCCCGGAAGCGCGTGCGTATTACCGGTTAGAAGAGCTTTGGGGCGATGCCCCGCCGGTCGAGGTCGCAGCCGGCTAGCACTGTCGCCCGAGCGCGACGCACGCCGCGCCGCGGATCTGCTCGAGGTACGCACGCGCAACCGGTTCGCTGACGAGCGGAACGACGGTCTGTAGGAGCTCGACCGTCGATTCGAGCGCGGCCGACCCGTTCGTGAACGGGCCTCGTGACTCGAGGATGAGCCACGAGGGAAACGCGCGAAACCGAACACCTGCTCGTCGCAAGGCGTCCCTGTTCACCGGTTCGCGTAGAGGAACCGACACGAAGACCGCGTGTGCCGGGCCCGTGCGTTTCACGGCGCGGGCGAGCGCGACCGGTTCGCGCGAGTACGCGCGCGCTTCCTTCGCGACGGGGAGTGCCGCAAGGAAGACCGGCGAGTAGGGATACAGCACGTCGCGTGGAGCGAGTTCCGTCGTGAGCCAGGCTGCGGGCGCCGCGACGGCTCGCTCCGCTCCCGTCGACATCGTGCGTGGCTCGGAGACGGCGCTCGGAGCGAGTGCTGCAACGCCGAGGACCGCGGCAAACGCAGCCGCCCGCGCCTTCGCCGGCAGCAGTGCTCCCAGACGGGTTGCCCCGGTTGCGACGAGCGCGATCCAGACCGGCAGCATGAAGATGAGATGGCGGGGACCCAAGCGGTCGCCGCCGAGCCCTCCTGCGTTCGCGATTGCGAGGGCGGGTGGGGGGAGTGCGAGGGTCAGCACGGCAAAGGCTGCGACCGCGGGCCGGCGGCGTGCGAGCGCGAGCATCCCGGCAGCCGCGAGTGCGATGAAGAGGACGAGCGCCGCGCCGCGCCCTCCCGCCGCGCCGCCGAGTGCGTGCAGCATGTCTGCTCCTGGGGAGGTGCCGCTATCGAGGTTCTGGCCTGCCTCGGGGGCGTACCGCTCCGAGAGCCGCAGGTCGGCGAGTACGAGCGGGAGGGCGAGCACTGCCACCACGAGGACGGGCAAGGCCCGCCGGAGTCGCCGGCCGCGCCAGAGCCAGAGCGCGACGGCTGCCTCAGCGGCGAACAGGAACGCGCCGAACGGATGCACGGCCAGCGGAAGCAACGCCGCTGCCGCGGCGGCGACAGCGGCTCGGCGTTGCGGCCGTGCGAGCGCACGCACGAACAGATCTGCTGCAAGTGCGCTCGCGAACGCAAAGAGCGAGTACATCCGCCCGAACGTCCCGTAGATCAGCAGCAGCTGTGACGTCGCTGCGAGCGCAGCGGCGATCAGCCCCGCAAAGCGGCCGGCCATTCGTCGCGCGAGGTCGTAGCAGAGTGGCACCGTTGCGAGCGCGAACACGACCGAGACCCAGCGCAGGGCTTCGGGCGTCGTGTCGACCGCGAGGACAAAGTGGGCGAAGAGGAAGTGCAGCGGCGCTCCGCCGCGATCGAGGACGACTGTGTGCAGCAGGTCTCCCAGCGGCCGGGCGGAGATCAAGCCGGCGACGGCCTCGTCCTCGTGCAAGGGCTTCCCCGCTACGTCAGGCAGGAGGCGTGCAAAGAGAAACGCCGTCAATCCGGCGAGTGCCAGCGCAGGCGCAAATGCGACAGTGCGCAGCGTGTGTCGTTCGATCGCGGCGGTGCTCATGGTCTGGGAGTCCCGGGGTGGACGGTATCTAGACCGGATCGCGCGACGGTGAAGCCTCGGTTTCGGCGCGCGGCAGCCGCTCCAGGGCACGCGGTAGATACCAGTTCCATTCACCGAGGAGCTTCATCGAGGCAGGCAGGAGCACGGCGCGAACGATTGTCGCGTCGATCAGCACTGCCGCTGCGAGCCCGACCCCGGCCTGCTTCACGTCGAGTGAGGAGAGCGACCCGAAGATCGAGAAGACGGCGAACATCACGAGCGCGGCGCTCGTGACGACGCCCGCGGTGGCCGTGATCCCGTAGCGCACCGCGTCGTCGCTCTTCATGCCGGAGTCCACACCCTCCCGTACGCGGCTGAGGATGAAGACGTGGTAATCCATCGACAAGCCGAACAGAACGACGAAGAGGAACAGCGGCAGCCACGAGATGATCGCGCCGTTCGAGGTGAACCCGAGCAGCGGCTCGGCCCAGTGATGCTGGAAGACGAGCACGAGCACGCCGTACGACGCGCCGACGGAGAGCAGGTTGAGGACGATCGCCTTGAGCGGCACGACGATCGAGCGGAAGGCAACCAGCAGGAGTACGAATGCAAGCAGGAGCACGAACACGAGGACGAAGGGGAGGCCGTGCTTCAGCTGACGGGTGAAGTCGACGTCTTCCGCGACATCGCCGGTCACCGCTGTTCTCGCGCCCGGGATGGTGCCGATCGTCTGCGGAATCAGCTCGTTACGGAGCGCTAGGATCGAGCGGCGGCTCGCCTTGTTGTTGCCCGAGCCCGTCAGCGGCAGGAACAGCGCCGCCGCAGTGCCGTCGTCATTCGAGGTTGCGAGCAATGGGCCGTGGCCGATGCCACGCGCGAGGGCGAGCTGCTCGAGGCGCCGCCTTTGCCTACGGAGCGCCGCCGCGGCGCCGGTGGGCACTGTTGCGACGATCTTTGCCGTCTCTGCTCCGCCGGGAAACTCGCGGCGGATGTCCACGAGCGCGCGAAGCTCGGGAATGCTCTGCGGCGAGAGTGTGTTGTCGCCCGGCTTCGCGACCTTCAACCCGAGCGCAGGCAGCGCGAGTGCTATCAGCAGGCCCGCGGAGAGCACGCACGAGAGGACGGGGCGCCTCAAGACCCGGTCGATCACGGCTGTCCAGAAGCGTGAGTGCGTCTGGTCGGTCCGGAGGTGAGGCAGGAACGGAATCCGCCCGCGATCGATGCGGTTCCCGAGCAGCTCGAGCACGCCGGGCAGCACGGTGACCGAGCCGGCGACCGCGCACGCGACCACGGAGATGGTTGCCGCGGCAAGGCTGTTGAACACCTTCGCCTCGATGAGGAACATCGCCGCCATCGCGATGATCACCGTCGTGCCCGAGAGGATCACCGTGCGGCCGGAGGTTCGGATCGTTCGCTCGAGCGCCTCGTGCGGTGGCCGTCCGCGCCGTCGTTCCTCTCGCGAGCGCATGACGTAGAAGAGCGCATAGTCGACGCCGACCGCCATCCCGATCAGCACGAGCACCGTGCGCACGCTGTCGTCGATCGGAATCGCCTTGCTGATCGGGCCGAGCAGCCCGAACGCCGCGGCGACCGCTGTCAGCGCGAGCAGCACCGGCACGCTGGCGGCGACCGCTGCGCCGAATGCGAAGAGGAGCACGAACAACGTGACGGGGACGGAGAGGATCTCCGCGCGCTGCAGGTCGTCGTTGATCGAGCGGTCACGGGCATCGCTGGCGGTGATGTCCCCGGTCTCCTCGATCGTCACGTCAGTGTGGGCGGGCGCGGCAGCGAGGATCGTGTTACGCACCGGGTCCGCATAAGCCCCGGTGAGAGTCGCGACGACGAGGGCCGAGTGCCGGTCGCGCGAGACGAGCCGCGCGTCTTGCAATGGAGTCGTGATCTGGACCTCCTGCGAGCCGAGGCGTTTGACGACGTCGCTGACAGCTGCCCGGAACGCCGGATCGTCGACCGTCAGCGTCGTGCTGTGCAGGTAGCCGATCTCGCGCGGGGGCGGCCACAGATTGTTCGCGCCCAGCATCTCGTAGCCGCGCGCAGACTCGCCGACCGCCCCGTTCTGGAGCGTCTCGGTCCCGGTTGCGACCATCGCCGCGACTGCGACCACGACGAACGCGAGCCAGGCCACGATGGCGCGCCACGGGTGGCGCGTGCTCCAACGGCCGATCGTGGCCACGGATCTCAGGTCATCGAGTGTAGGACGGTCCCCCGGCTTTGCCTAGCCGTCGCGATGCTTGAGCTCGGACTCCTTCAGCTGAGCCGATTCGAGTGACAGATCGCCCGAGCAGACCTGCCCGTTGAGGTCGTTCTCGATCGAGTCGACGTCGGACGCGCGGGGGTACGGCTCGGGCCAGAGATTGCGCGGATCGGTCGGATGCCCGCCGAGCTCGAGGCTGATCAGGTGGTCCTCCTGGTAGTCGGAGGGAGAGCCGCCGACGCCGTATTCACGCATCTGTTTCCTTTTCAGCGCGTTCGTGTACGAGGTCGGCGGCCGGATCGTCTTCGTCCACCCGTGCACGCAGACGGTGGAATTGATATTCGCCTGCGTGACGTTGGGATTCAGCACGCCAGGTGTGCGCGCGCTGTCGGCGTGATACGGGCCCTTCGACGAAGAGCCGTGCGGCGAGACGATCGCGATGGCGAGTAGCAGCAACGCAATCGTGACGAGCGCGGTGCGCGTCGACATGGTTCGAGGGTGCGGACGATGTTGTTGCACCGCAAGGTGTCCGAATGGGACACGGCCCAGCCGGGCGCACAGCTACGTTCGGGTTGTGTTGACGACCGACCAGAAAGGCAACGTTGCCGAGACCGCGATCACGGCTGCGGCAGTGAAGCTCGGAGTCGAGGTCTACAGGCCTATCGGCGAGGGTCAGAGATATGACCTCATCTTCGACGTCGACTCGCAACTGCTGCGCGTTCAATGCAAGTGGTCGACCCGCTATGACGACATTCTCATCGTGCGCTGCTATTCAACCCGTCGGATCGCGGGCGGCAAGATCGTCTCTCGGCGATACACGGAGGCCGAGATCGACGCAGTCGCGGTTTACTGCCATGAGCTGGACCGGTGTTATCTCTTGCCGGTTGACCTCTGGTCGGGTCGACGTCAAATCCACCTTCGGCTGACTCCTACGCGGAACAACCAATTGCTCAGAATCAACTGGGCGAAAGACTTCGAATTCGCCGCTAAACTGGGCGGGCAAGGGGCCATAGCTCAGCTGGGAGAGCGTCCGGATGGCATCCGGAAGGTCGCCGGTTCGATCCCGGCTGGCTCCACTGAATCAGCCCGCGGCTGACGGTGGCCGGCTCGCCGGTCCTAAGCTGCCGTTTCGCCGAGCGCCGCGACCTCGCGCCGCTCTGCCAGCCGCTGCAAGGCGCGCGCCTCGATCTGTCGCACCCGTTCGCGTGTCAGGCCCATCTGTCGCCCGATCTCTTCGAGCGACTTGGGATCGGGATCGCCGTTCATCCCGTAGCGCAGCTTGACGACCTCGCGCTCGCGCTCGGGCAGGGTCTCGACGGCGCTGCGGACTGCGTTCTCGGCGAGGCTGACGTGCACTTCCTCGGACGGCTCGGCGTCCTCGCCGGCGATCAGGTCGCCGAAGCTCGTGTTGCCCTCGGCACCGACCGGTTTGTCGAGGCTCGTCACTGCGCGGGCCGCGGCGCGAACCTCGTGCACGTGCTTGAGCGAGAGCTTCGACGTTTCCGCGATTTCCTCGTCCGTCGGATCCCGCTCGAGCTTGGCCATCAGCGTCCGCTCCGCGCGTGAGATCTTCTGCTCGCGCTCGACGATGTGGACCGGAATCCGGATCGTGCGGGACTTGTTCGCGACACCGCGCTGCACGGCCTGCCGGATCCACCAGGTCGCGTAGGTCGAGAACTTGTAGCCGCGGCGCCAATCGAATTTCTCCACCGCGCGGATGAGCCCGATGATGCCCTCCTGGATCAGGTCGAGCAGCGAGATGCCGTGACCCTGGTACTTTTTCGCGATCGAGACGACGAGGCGGAGGTTCGAGTTGATCATGAGATCCTTCGCCTCCTTGTCGCCGCGCTCGAAGCGCTTGGCGAGCTCCACCTCCTCGGAGGCGGTCAGCAGCTTGTAGCGGCCGGCCTCGTTGAGGAAGAGCTGGAGCGCATCGGTGGTGGCGACGGCGAGGTCGCCGTTCACGTACGTGCTCCCGATGGCGTCCGGGCGGGCGCAGTCGTCGGTGAGCGCGATGCCCTTCTCTTCGAGCTGCTCGAAGAAGCCAGTCGTCTGATCGTCGTCGAGGTCAGCCTCCTGGAGGAACTCGCTGACCGCGGACAGGTTGAGGCAACCGAGCTCCTCTCCCTGTTCCAGCAGGGCTTGTAGGCGTTCGTCAACAACCATTTTCCGGCGTTTCCCCTTTTTGGAGCCTGGGCTAACGCGAGTTTTGCACTTCTGTTCCAAAGACGTCACCCGGGCGTCGTAGTTGGCCGCGTACGGTCGGAGCGATCCCGAAAAGGAGGAATCCCATGCGCCGACCAGGCATCCGGTCGCTCGCGGGGGGAGCGGCCGGGATCGTCGCAGGTGTCATCGGGGGAATCGCCCAGACGTCGACCTCGACCGCGAGCGGGCCCGCGCTCGCCGTACCAGGCCTCGATGCCGTCCACGTCCCGCCCGTCCTCACGACGGCGGACGAGGCGGTCACCCTGCGCTACGCGATCGTCTGTCCCCCGCGAGCCGACAGAGAGCCCTGTGACGGGTCCGGCTCGGTCTACGTCCGTTCGGGTCAGGGCGGGTCGTTCCACCGGCTGCCGCTGAGCCGAAGCGAGGTCTCCGGCGAGGGCAGGTACTTCGTCGAGTTGCCGGGCGAGATCGCGTCCTCGCGCCAGGGGTTCTCTTACTACGCGGTGCTCAGGGACGACGCGAGCGGAGCGACGGTCACCGTCCCGGCGGGCGGCGAAATGGCGCCGCAACGCAGCTTCCCGCTGGCGGATGCAACCGAGGTCGTCATCGGCCCGCACATGTTCGGCCGCGGCCGCGCGCCGGATGAGCGGGTCGTCACGGCCCCGTGGGGCAGCGACGTCGGCGAGGTCGGCCTCGCCGGCTCCCGCGCGCTCGGAATCAGCGGCCCTTCGTCGTTCGACGTCGCCGCCGACGGCACGGTCGCGGTGCTCGATCAGGTGAACGCTCGGGTTGAACGCTGGTCACGCGCGCGCATCGAGGCGACCAACCTGCAGGTCAGTGGTGGACTGGCCGACTTCGCCCTCGAGCCTGATGGGACGATGGACGTCCTCGAGCCGCCGAACCGGACGACCCCGGCTCCCGTGCTGCGGAGCTTTCGTGCAGACGGGTCGTCGCGCTGGGCGCAGCGGCTCTCCGACCGGACGTGGGCCAAGCTTGCCGCCGGGCCCCTGGGGCCCACGGTTCAGCAGCAGCCGTCCGAGCAGTGGCTCCCCGTAGCCGAGCACGGCGCCGCCCTTGATCGGCCGGCGCAAGCCGCGCGGGGCCGCCCCGGTCGCTCGTTCGCCAACGGGCGCGAGGTGGTGGTCGAGCGCGTCGGTGCAGGCGAGCTGCGGTTGGCCGAGCTCGTGGGCAACGTGGTGGTACGCAGTTGGCGCATCACGAGCGCCACACCGCTCGGCGAGGTGCAGCTTGCGGAGCCGCACGGAAATCGCCTCGTGGTCGTGACGAAGACGTACACCGACGATCGCAGCGAGTACGTCGTGCTCGTCCTCGACCGGTCCGGAGTCGTGAACAGCTTCGGAGTGGAGTCGCTCGAGTGGGCCGAGTCTGCACCGCTGGCGCGCTTTCGGCTCGCCGGCTCTTCTTCGTTGTACCGGCTCGGCTCGACTCGTGTGGGTCTGTTCGTCGACCGCTTCGACGTGGAGGTGTCCCGATGAAGATGTTTCTCGTCGCCTTCGGCGTCGGCTTCGTGCTTGCAGGCGCGACCGGCGCTCAGGCGTACCATCGTTTCTGGGCCAACTGCAACTACGACGCGCCGACGTTCATGACCACGATGACGCGCGACGCCGCCCAGGACTACGCGAACGCCGCACGCTACGAGGGTTACCAGTGGGGCGGAGGTTGCTGGAACTACGACGACGTCGATTCGTACCCGTACGATGCGCCCGGCGATCCTTCGGCGCACGGCGAAGGCGGAGACTGCTCGGGTCTCACGTTCAAGACGTGGCGCGAGTCGACCGACGACTGGCGCGACGGCCGGTACTACTGGCGTGCCCTACGCAACATGCACGGCCCGTACACCGCCGGAGACTTCAAGAACGGTCTCGGCGCACCCAACCACGTCGTCGCAAAGTCGACCGCAGGTGTGATGGACGCCTTCGCAAGCTCGACGCACATCGGCATGATCTTCACCCGTTCGCTCTACGGCGGCGATCAGATCGTCGAGGCGAAGTGCGAAGCTTGCGGGACGAACATCTTCTATCGCACCTATCGCAGCGATCCGAGTTACGGCGGAGTGGCCAGGTGGGGCTGGACGGGGTGAGACTCACGACGGTGCTGCTCGCCGTCGTGCTGCTCGCCGGTTGCGACAGCGGCGGCGCTCGCCCGGAGCGCCTGCTCTACGGGGAAGCGGCGCAGGAGTTCAAGGCCGTCTCGGGAAGCGTGGTCGCGATCGGACGCGTGCTCGACGGCACGACCCTCGGCAGCCGCTTCACGAGCTGCCGTCCGGCGGGAGCGGAAGTCGGAATCGACGCCGTCGTGGTGGAGCGCATCGGCGTCTTCGGCGAAAGCCTGACCTTCGCGGACTCCGGTCGCAGGACTGTATATGCCTGTGACGGCGGCACGGATCCGGCGGGCGAGCGCAAGCTCCCGTGGTGCGGCAGTTCGGCTGGACGCCTCCTGGGCGGGAAGCTGCTCGACCCACGCCTCGACATCCTGTGCCGTGACCGCAAAGGACGGGCGCTGGCCTACGCGTGGGTCGAGCCGGCCGCAGGCGTGCGCTGGATCGGCGTCGATCAAGGCGCATACACCGAGATCTACGAAGTGCTGGCGGGGCTACCCGTCCGGATCGCGTCCACGCGTGGGATCGAGATGGGTCGGGCGCGTGCGACCTTCGACGTGACGCAGTACGACAACCACGGAAAGGAGGTGATCGAGGGAAGGCTCGAGGCCCAGGTTGCAGGCTGATTCAGGGGGTACACTCGGCTCATAGTGTGGGAGCTGATCTGGCTGATGGTGATCATGAAGATCCCCATCCTCTATCTCTGCTGGGTCGTCTACTGGGCGATCAAATCCGAGCCGCGACCCGAGCAGTCGGCCGCGCTCGTGAAGGTTTCCGACGACACCGACCCGACGCCGTGGCGGCCAAGGCACATTCGCCCGCGCAGGCCCGGGCCGCACGGTCGGCCCTCACGCGGCTACGCGCGGACGCGTCGCGCCACGGTGCGGACGTGAGCGCAACGCCCTACCGGCAGAGCCGGCCGGCAGAGACGGTCGCGGGCTATCTCGCAGCAGCTGCGATCTTCGTCAGCCTCGTAGGGATCGCCTACCGGCCGCTGCGGCTCATCCCCTTCGCGATCCTGCTCTCGCTGATCGCGGTCGGGATCGGCGGCCGGAGCGAACGGCTTGCGACGTACGCGGTTGCGATCGGGGCCGCCTCCTTCGCGATCGGGCTCGCGGTTGCCGTGATCACGAGCCATCCCCTCTGGTAGCACGCCTCGTTGCTACAAAGGACGTAGTGACTGACGTCGACGGCCTGAACGCAGGCTATGCGCGCGACCTCTTCGAGGAGTACCTCGAAAATCCAGAGGCGGTCCCGAGTGAATGGCGCCTGCTCTTCGAGAGCGGCGACAGCGAGATCGTCGCCACCCATCCCGGTCTGGCACGCCTCCTGGAGACGGCAGGAAACGGCCATCCGACCCCGGCTCCCGCTGCCAGTCCTGCCGCAGCAGCGCCACCCCAGGCCGAGCCGGTCTCCGACGAGCTGCTCGGCGCCGTCGCCGCTGCGATGGCCCTGGTGAAGGCGCACCGGATGCACGGCCACCTCGCGGCGCATCTCGATCCACTCGGGTCGGCGCCACCCGGCGACCCCGCGCT
>JALYLY010000048.1 GCA_030773975.1 Actinomycetota bacterium
TTGCGGGAAACGCGGCGACAGGGATCGGGATCGGGCCCAACCGGATCGATCGGGTGATCGGCATCGCCAAGGCCTACGTGACCCGGGTGGGAGAAGGACCGTTCCCGACGGAGATCGAAGGCCCCGACCAGGAGCGCGTGCGCGAGCTCGGCGGCGAGTTCGGGACGGTCACGGGACGCGAACGCCGTTGCGGCTGGCTCGACCTCGTCGCGCTTCGCTACGCCGTGCGACTGAACGGGATCACCTCGCTCGCGCTCACGAAGCTCGACGTCCTCTCGCACTTCGTCGAGCTGCCTGTCTGCGTCGCGTACCGGCTCCGGGACGGCTCCGAGACGCCCGAGTTTCCGGCACATCAAAGTGACTTCCATCACTGCCGGCCGGTCTACAAAACGCTGCCGGGTTGGCAGGAGCCGCTGACGGAAGAGTTGCCCAAGGCAGCGCGCGGGTATGTCGCGTTCGTCGAGGAGGCCCTCGGTGTCGAGATCTCGCTCGTCGGCACCGGCGCGGAGCGCGAGAGCGTCGTCGCGCTGCGCTAGGTTCAGGCGCGACCCTTCACAGCCCACGCCGTCGCACTGAGCGTGAATGGGCCGTCTGGATCACCCAGTCGACGTCGGCACTCCGCACGCAACGCCGCGCGACGATCAGCATCGAGCGACGAGGTGTACGCCCCAGCCGGACCGACACCGCCGGTGAACGGCTCCCAGTAGTCGTCGAAGTCCGTGTAGGAGACCTCGACGACGAGCGCGTCGTTCTCCACTGCTTCGAGTCCCGCCCGCAGCCAGAGCTCTCGCAGAACGTCGGGATCGTTGTAGCGCATCGTGCGCGCCTCATCGGGCGTGTCCGGATCGAGCGAAAGCGCAGCGTCCCAGAAGGTTCGCAGCATCGTCATTCCGCCGGCGTAGTCCCATGTGCAGGCCGCAACCGTGCCGCCCGGGTGGACGACCCGCCGCATCTCGGCAATGCCCGCGTCGGCGTCCGACATGAAGTTCACGACGAGCTGCGCGAGCGCCACGTCGAACATATCGGCGGCCCACGGAAGCGACTCCGCAGCGCCGACCTGAACGTCCGCAGCGGGAACACGCTCTGCGCTTGCCGCCGCGAAAGGCTCGGACGGGTCGACAGCGGCGACGTGTTCCGGTCCGACCCTGTCGCCCAGCGCTTCGGTCAGCGAGCCCGGCCCGCAGCCGACGTCGAGTACGCGGTCGCCCCGGTGAACTCCTGCGAATGCGATCAGGCGCGGCGCAAGCCGGTCCGCGTAGCGGCCCATGAAGGCGTCGTAGGCTTCACGGCTGGTCTCGAAGGTCACGGTCTCCGAACCCTAAGCTCATACAGCAGTCGCTGCTGTCCCTGCCGCGGGGCCTCGCCCGGCACCAGCACGAAGCCGGCGAGCTCGTACAGACGGCGTGCTGCGACCATCCGTTCGGTTGTGTCGAGCCTGAGGACTCCGGCGCGGTTCGCGCGCGCCCAATCGAGCGCTGTCGCGAGCAACCGCTTCCCAACTCCGTTGCCCCGACACGCTGAACGGAGGTACATCCGCTTGAGCTCGTAGGCATCGCCACCGAGGTCTCGGAGCGCGACCGAGCCTACGACGACGCCTCCGGCAAGCGCGATCCAGAGTGCGGCGTAAGTTCCGGCGGGATCGTCGAGGTCGCGGTCGAGTTCCGAATCGAGCTCGAAGCCGAACTCTCGCAACGTGTCGCCGACGAGCGCGGCGAACCCCGCGGCGTGCTCCGGCTCGAACGGCACGATGTCGACCGCGAGCCGCTCGAGATCGGAAGGGTCGTTGGCGTTCACGAGCTGCCGATTGTGTCGGGTTCGCGCGTGCTAGGGCGCGGCTCGTTCGACTCAAACCGGTCGAGCCCGCTCGCTAGAGTCCTCGTGTGAAGGTGCTTCTGGTCGGGTCGGGCGGACGCGAGCACGCGCTCGCCTGGAAGCTCAGCCAGGCGCCGGTTCTCGAGGAGCTTCACGCCGCCCCTGGCAACCCGGGCATCGCCGCGTTCGGCCCCTGCCATCCCGTGCGGGCCGAGGACGGCGAGAGCCTCCTCACGCTGGCCCGCTCGCTGGAGGCCGACCTCGTGGTCGTCGGCCCGGAGGCGCCGCTCGTCGCCGGAGTCGCCGACGAGCTACGTCACGTCGGAGTCCCCGTGTTCGGTCCGAGCTCCGGGGCGGCGCGAATCGAGGGCTCGAAGTCCTTCGCAAAGGACGTCATGCAGGCTGCAGGCGTGCCGACCGCGGAGTCGTTCTCGATCGCACGGCCGCCGTGCGTGATCAAGGCGGACGGCCTCGCAGCAGGAAAAGGCGTGTTCGTCTGTCGCGACCAGGCTCAGCTGGACGTCGCGTTGCACGCGGCAGCGTCGTTCGGGGACGCGATCGTGATCGAAGAGCTGCTCGAGGGTGAGGAGATCTCGGTGTTCGCGCTCTGCGACGGCGCGCGGGCACTGGCCCTGCCGGTCGTGCAGGACTTCAAGCGCGCCGAGGACGGAGACACCGGGCCCAACACGGGCGGCATGGGCTCTTACTCCCCGGTGGCCGGGCTCGGCCCGGCCGAGATCGAGGAGATCCTGGACAGCGTTCATCGCCCCGTGCTCGCGGAGCTCGCCGCTCGCGGCGCCCCCTTCGTCGGCGCCCTCTTCGCCGGGCTCATGCTCACCGACGACGGGCCGCGCGTCCTCGAGTTCAACTGCCGTTTCGGGGATCCCGAGACGCAGTCGCTCCTTCCGCGTGTCGACGGGGATCTCCTCGGCGCACTCACACGCGCAGCGGCCGGCGATCTCTCCTCCATCGACCTCGAGGTCGCCGACTCGGCTGCGGTCACGGTCGTCCTCGCAGCCGGCGAGTACCCGGCAGCCAACGATGTGGGCTCGCCGATCCACGGGATCGAGGACGCCGAGCAGGCCGGCGCGCTCGTCTTCCACGCCGGCACTGCGGTGAAGGGAGATCACCTGGTGACGAACGGCGGCAGAATCCTCGGCGTCACGGCTACGGGAAGCACCGTCGCGGCTGCACGCGAGCGGGCGTACGCAGCCTGCGACCTCATTTCTTTTCCCGGAATGCGCTATCGGAGCGACATCGCCGCGATGGCCCATGTCTAGCCCGCTGGTCGGCATCGTCGTCGGCTCCGAGTCGGACCGGCCGCGCATGCAGGCGGCGGTCGACGAGCTGGAGGCGCGTGGCATCGCCCACGAATTCGAGGTCCGCTCGGCACACCGGCAGCCGGACGCGGTCGCCGAGTACGGACGCACCGCGCGCGACCGGGGGCTGCGGGTCCTCATCGCCGGCGCCGGGCTGGCGGCCGCACTGCCCGGCGTGCTCGCAGCCCACACCGATCTGCCGGTGATCGGCGTGCCGCTCCGTTCCTCGCTGAGCGTCCTCGACGGTCTCGACGCGCTGCTCTCGATCGCGCAGATGCCGCCCGGCGTACCCGTGGCCTGCGTCGGGGTCGACAACGCAAGGAACGCGGCCGTGCTGGCCGCCCGGATTCTCGGACCGACCGGCTCTCTAGAATCCACCCAGTGATTCCGCGCTACTCCCGTCCTGCGATGACCGGGATCTGGTCGGAGGAAAGCAAGTTCGCGCGGTGGCTCGAGGTCGAACTGGCTGCACTCGACGGCTGGGCCGAGCTTGGCGCGATCCCGGTCAGCGACGTCGCCGCGATTCGCGCGCAGGCCCGGCCGCCTGCACCCGCGCGCGTCGCCGAGATCGAGCAGGTGACGGATCACGACACGGCCGCCTTCGTGGATGCCGTGGCGGAACAGCTGGGACCGGAAGGGCGCTGGCTTCATTACGGCCTGACGTCCTCCGACGTCGTCGACACGGCGCTCTCGCTGCAACTGCAGGATGCGGGGCGCCTGATCCTCGAAGGCATCGACAACGCATTCGCCGCTGTCGTCGCACGAGCAGAGGAGCACCGTCACACCGTCTGCATCGGCCGGTCGCACGGCGTGCACGCGGAGCCCACGACCTTCGGCTGGAAGCTCGCGGGCTGGGCGTTCGAGCTCGACCGAACGCGGGGACGCGTCGCGCGCGCACTCGAGGCGAATCGTGTCGGGCAGCTGTCCGGAACGGTTGGCACGTACGCGCAGGTCGATCCCGAGGTCGAGCGCATCGCCTGCGAGCGGCTTGGGCTCGAGCCCGACCCGGTCTCGACACAGGTGATCGCCCGCGACCGTCATGCCGAGCTGCTCTCCGCGCTCGCGCTCGCCGCCACGTCGCTCGAGCGTTTCGCTACCGAGATCCGCCATCTCGCACGTACAGAAGTCCGCGAGGTCGAAGAGCCGTTCGGCAAGGGGATGAAAGGCTCCTCGGCGATGCCGCACAAACGGAACCCGAAGGTCGCGGAACGGATCTGCGGCCTCGCCCGCGTCGTCCGCGCCAACGCGCTTGTCGGCCTCGAGAACGTGCCCCTCTGGCACGAACGCGATATCTCCCAGTCGTCCGCAGAGCGTGTCGTGATTCCGGACTCGTTCCTCGCACTCGACTACATGCTGGACCGGTTCACCTGGATCGTGAGCGGGCTCGTCGTGTATCCCGAGCGCATGCGGCGCAATCTCGAGGCGAGTCACGGGCTCGTCTTCAGCCACCGGCTGCTCCTTGCGCTCGTGGACGCGGGGCTTCCCCGCGATGACGCCTACCGGCTGGTCCAGCGGCACTCGATGCGCGCCTGGGAAGAGGAGACGGACTTCGGCGAGCTCGTTCGCGCCGATCCAGAGATCGCGGGGCGCGTGGATCTAGAGGCCGTCTTCGACCTGGAAGCAACCGTCCGGCACGTCGACACCGTCTTCGAGCGTTTGTACGCCCTCGCCCAGAAGGAGGTACCAGTCCATGCCTGAGGCCGCGCTCCACGTGGGTAGCGGGAAGGTTCGCGAGCTCTACGCCCTCGACGACGAGCGGTTGCTCCTCGCCGCAAGCGACCGCATCTCGACATTCGACGTCGTGCTGCCGACGGACATCCCCGACAAAGGTCGCGTCCTCACAGCGTTGTCCGGCTTCTGGTTTACGCGCACGCGCGAGATCTGCGCCAACCATCTCCTGAATCTCCGCCCGGACGGACGTTCGACAGAGTGCCGGCGGCTTGAGATGCTGCCGATCGAGTGCGTCGTGCGGGGCTACCTTGCCGGCTCGGGCTGGAAGGACTACTCGGCAACGGGCGCTGTTTGCGGTCACGCACTGCCCGCCGGGCTCACCGAGTCTGAAGAGCTGCCGCATCCGATCTTCACTCCGGCGACCAAGGCCACGAGCGGCCACGACGAGAACATCGACCGTGAGCAAGCCGCCGCGCTGGTTGGAGCAGAGACACTCGCGGAAGTCGAGCGCGTCTCGATCGCCCTCTACCGGCACGCGGCGGAGCACGCCCGCCGGCGCGGAATCCTCATCGCCGACACGAAGTTCGAGTTCGGCCTCGACGACGAGAGGCGACTCGTTCTCGGCGACGAGGCTCTCACGCCGGATTCGTCGCGCTTCTGGCCCGCAGACGAGTACACGCCCGGAGGCTCGCAGCCGTCGTTCGACAAGCAGTTCGTTCGCGATTACTGCGAGACGCTCGGGTGGAACAAGACACCGCCCGGCCCGGAGCTCCCCGACGGCGTCGTCGCGGGCACGCGCGCTCGCTATGTGGAGGCGTTCGAACGCCTGACCGGTATCGGCTTCAACGATTACCTCGCAGACCCTGAGGTGGTGCTGCGATGAAAGCAACCGTCCTCGTTCGCCCGAAGCACGGGATCCTCGATCCGCAGGGACAAGCGGTGGAGTCGTCGTTGCGCCAGCTCGGCTTTGCGGTCGGCGAGGCGCGTGTCGGCCGCGTAGTCGATCTCGAGGTGGAGTCGAACGACCCCGCGGGTGCGCGCGCGGAAGTCGAGCGCATGTGCGAGCAGCTGCTCGCGAACCCGCTGATCGAGAGTTACGAGATCGAGCTCGCGGAGACGCCGGGTGAGTAGCCCTCAGCCCCGCATCGGCGTGCTTCGCTTCCCCGGCGCCTGCGACGACCGCGACGCGCTCTGGGCGCTCTCCGCGCTGGACGCAGAGGCCGTGTTCGTCTGGCACACCGAGACCGAACTGCCGGACCTCGACGCAGTCGTTCTCCCAGGCGGGTTCTCCTACGGTGACTACCTGCGCTGCGGCGCGATCGCGCGGTTCGCACCTGCGATGGAGGCGGTCGCCGCATTCGCCGCCGAAGGCGGGCTCGTGCTCGGGATCTGCAACGGCTTCCAGATCCTGTGCGAGGCCGGCCTGCTCCCCGGCGTGCTGCGCCGGAACGAGTCGCTCTCCTTCGTGTGCCGCGATGTCCCGCTCGTCGTCGAGCGGACGAACACTCCGTTTACCTCCCGCTGTGGCGAAGGTGAAAGGCTCACGATTCCGGTGAAGCACGGCGAAGGCTGCTGGTTCGCGGACGACGCCCTCTACGACGAGCTCGAAACGAGCCGTCAGATCGTGCTTCGCTACGCAGAACCTGTCAACGGTTCTAGAAATGACGTTGCGGGCGTCGTCAACGAACGCGGGAACGTGATGGGCCTGATGCCGCACCCCGAGCATGCAATGGATCCACTGCTCGGCTCTGCAGACGGCGCCCTGATCCTCTCCTCGCTCGTCGACGCTGCACGCGACCGCATCCTGGCCGGCGTCTAGGCAGAACCTCCGTAGCCGAACGCCTCGGCGAGCTCGGGGTGTTCGGCGAGGGCTGTGCGCAGTCGCTCGAGGTCGCGCAGCCGCAGCGTGACAGGCCCGCGTCGCGCAACGCCGCCGGTCGTGTAGGCGAAGCGCACGTAGCGCTCGCCCTTCTCGGTCTCGAGGAGCTGCACCACGGATGCGAACCGCTTCTCACCCGCACGCTGTGGAAGCGTCAGCTGCTCGATCGTGTGCGCCGGGCCCCACGGCGTCGCAGTCGTCTTCTTGCGCTTCCTTGTCGTTGTCGCCACGACAGGCAACGTATCCCGGGACCCGTGACGCGTGGGTCACGCGAGTGCGCCGGAAGTGTGTCGCGTGGCGCCACGACCGTCAGAACTCTTCGCGCAGAGCGGCTTCCACATTGTTGCCGTCCGGATCGAAGGTCACGCAGCGACCTACTTCCCGGAGCGGTCGATGATCTCGATCCGGTGGAGCGCGAACACCGCACGCCCCTCAGGGCCTTTTTGGGCCTCGTGGCAGTCGGCCCGACCGAGCCGCCAAAGTGCCCGGCAAATTAAGACGCAGCGGAGACTGCCCCAGCGCGACAAACCGTCTCTGCCGGATGCGCAAGAAGCGCCTGCACAAGCCGTTTACATGCCTCGCCGTTGCCTATGCCAGCAACACAGGGTCTTTGGCAACTACGGACCACTACGGACCCTCCGGGCACACCTCGTCTCCGGATCCTTGACGGGGACGCGTCACGGCGTAATAGGAAGAGCTCGATTGCTTCCGGGTCGTGAAGCTCGGTGAGCGCGTACAGACGCATCGCGTGGAACCGTATTCGGCTACCTGCGGCGGAGCAACCGTTTCAGCGTCTCGACCCCGGTGTTTCGGTGGCCATGCCGAAGTTCGGCAAGCGCTAATGCGGCAAGTGCGACCTCGGTGAGTGGCGGCAATCGCTCGTCGATAAACCGCTCGAGCCAACGCAGCGCCGCTCGCTCATAGCGCGCCGGATCGGCGTTGGCTGGGAGTTCGCACAGCAAGAGCGCGTCGGCGAGCGATAGTGCGCCCATTTCCCGTGGGCCTAAGGGCGTCCGGGGGCGCGGCCGGTATGCCCATTTGGCTGTGTCGGCTAAAATTCGCCCGATGGAGAAAGCACAGGAGGAACGTCTTGCGCTAAACGAGTCGCTTTTCAGGGACGTGAACGAACGGATCCGTCAAATCTCCGACACCTTCGGCCAGAAAGAGGCGACGTATGACTTCTTGTGCGAGTGTTCGGATCCGACGTGTGCGGAGAGGGTCGTGATGACCTCTGGCGAGTATGAGTACGTTCGCTCAGATCCAACACGCTTTGTAGTTGCAAAGGGGCACGTGCTGCCCGAGGTCGAATCGGTCGTAAATCGCGCAAAGGATCACGTTGTCGTGGAAAAGGAAGGCGCGGCCGCTGACATCGCGATCCACTTGGATAGGTCTAGCTCCCGGGATCCTGGGGGCCTTTAACCCGAGCTAAAGTCGTGCGCTCCGCTAGCCCGGTTCGAAGCGCTCAACGACCACGGCGACCAATTCGGTATCAGCCGTGAGAGCCAAAGGCACCGACGACACGAGCCCGCGCTACGAAGCCGACTCGGCCGAGCGCGCCCTTGCCGCCAATGTTGTAGGAGTAGTAGAGACCGGCTGGCTCGATCTGAGCGTGAAGCATTCGTGCGTTGCGCGGCAGTGCCAGAACTACGTCCTTGCGGTCGAGTGTCCTCCGCACGTGAATCTGACGGTCGGACACGTAAACCACGAACACATCGTCCGCATCCTCAAGCTGCACGGGCATATTGTTTCCGCTAGTCAGCAGCTCTTGAGCACCAATGCGTTGCGCAGAGCGGAAGTCATACGTCTCGAGCAGCCTCCTTAGTCGAAGAACGAAGAGCTTCTTCCCGCCGAGGCGCGCGGCACGAACCGGTCCATCCGAGACTTTGCGCCATGCTTGAGTGCCAAGATCGAGTACGTCAACCGAATCCGCCCACACCGCGGCGACCACGTTGGCCGCGGCCGCAACAATTCGTACCCCACGACCAGCGAGCAGCGTCTCCGCTCCGCCGGCAGAGATCAAAAAGCTCCTCTCTACATGTCTGGAAACGACTGCCGCCGTGGGACAACTGGAGATCGCGTTGCAGTAGCTCTCTACGCTGTAGACGATTCCATGCGCCCCTGCTTCCAGCGAAGTCAATAACTTACCCGCAGCCGCGCTGTTTCCGCCGTTCGCGACTGATTCGAACGCCGGAAGTGTTCGTCCGCCAAAAACGTGTCCGCCAAACTGCACGTTGCAGGCACGGCCTTTCCTGGTGATCGCCCGGCCGATTCTCGCCGCGCTTACAGCTCGGATCATCAAGCAGTCGCTGCCCGAGTTCACGTCGCCCCAGCCGAAGACCCACGCAACAAGCGTCGGTGCGAGGACAAGGTCGTCGATGCTGTTGTACCCGGCGTCGCCGTAGCAGCCGGCGGGGATGGTCGACGTGCGCCGACCCCTCGGTGACCAGAGGAGAACCTTGCCGCACTTTCCTGGCCGCTCTGCGGCGACCGCGACAACATCTCGCTTCGCGGAGATCGAAGACACGCCAGGCAGGCGGATCTCGAGGCGGCCGAGTGGGTGCAACATGCGGGGTGGTGCGACGCTCGCCAATCGGGGCCCTCGTATGACGCCCCGATCCGTTCCGCCGATACCAATCGCTGCGAGAACAGCGGCGGCAAGCGCCGTGGCGACGACGACTCTACAAAACCGCGTCGTGCATCGGCTGCTCGAGGGACTTGGAGTCATTACGTGCCCGCCATGACCGTCTCCCCAGAGTCTTCCCCTAGAACACGCCTGTCAAGGCTCGCAAATGGTAGACGGCCGCCGCCCTTCAAAACCGGAATCCGTTTCGCTCGAGGTGGGGTGGTGCGCCGGCATGTCATGCCGCAAACCCTCAGCATCGCCACACTGGTCGTGCACTCCCCCTAAGGAGCTTCGAGCGAACAGAGTTTCGCGTGCGCGTGCTCGTCCAGGAACAGTCAGTCGAAGCTCAGTGACCCGCTGGAGACGAAGCTCAAGAATCAGGTCTGCAAAAGGATCCTCACGCTGAAGAAGGCGCCGGCAGCGATCCGCCTGGCCAAGAACACAGGAAGCGGCAGAGGTAGAGCTGCGCGAGATCCTTGAGGACGAGCCGGTGGGCAGACGTGCTGCGCCTCGAACCGATCGCGACGCGCAGCAGACGCTTCAGAACTAAGAGGCGTCGCGCGGCTAGTTGCGATGCTCGAAGTGGTCGATCTCGATTTCGGCTGAGCGGACTGTCTGCCAGCTATCCCACGTGATGGGCAGGATGACGAGCGTGATGATGAGGCCGATGAGCGGGTCTGCCGCCGGCGCGCCCGGCGGCAGGTGCACCGTCCCGTTCAGCCTCGGCGCGCTCGAGGGCGTCAAGGCGACGCCGAAGCGTCTTACGCTTGGCCTGGTACTCGGGGGCGTGGTCGGTCAGACGCAGGCCGTCGCGCACCCGGCGCCGGATTTTTCTTGACCTGCTCGAAGCGGACGCGGCGGAGCGACGTCGCGCGTCCTCGAGCGTCGCCGCGACGTCGCCCGGAGACCGGGCGCAGGGTTCAAATCTGCGCAGCGCCGGAGCGGGCGGGCCCTGCTTCCGCGGGGACCGCCCGTCTCCGATCCGGTGCTCATCGCTACGGCGTGTACAGGTACTTCTTGATCGCCGGCTTGTTGACATTCGCCCGCGTGATGATCGCCGAGCCAGTGCCGTAGTGCTTCTTGATCCCCGCCTTGTGCCCGGTCACGTACTTGTACGCGAGGGCGACGGCCTGCTGGCCGATGCCGTACGGGTACTGTGCGATCAGGGCATCGATCGTCCCTGCCTTCAGCGCCTGAACCTGCGGCGGGCCGGCGTCGAACTCGACCAGCTTGACTTTGCCCGACTTGCCTGCCGCCTTCACCGCCTGCGTCACTCCGTTTCCGGAGACGACGTTCATGGCGAACATGCCCTTGAGGTTCGGGTTCCCCGCGAGGAGCGCCGAGGTCTGGTTCGACGCTTTCGTCTGGTCGTCGTTGCAGTACTGAACGCCCAGGTACTTGATGCCCGGGTACTTCTTCAGCTGAGCAGCGAAGCCATCGCGGCGCTGGTCGGTCGTGCTGATGCCCGGGTTGACGCTGATCGCGGCAACGTCTCCCGATTTTCCAATCGCTTTCGCGAGCGCGTCCGCGGCGGCTCTGCCGCCCGCGGGGTTGTCGGTCGAGACGTTCGTGAACGCGATCGGCTTCGTGATGAACGTGTCCACCGTCGCCACCGGAATTCCGGCCTTGATCGCCCGTTGGATCGGCGCGATCAGCGCCGTCTTGTCCGTGGGGGCTATCAGGATCGCGTCGGGCTTGCGCGCGATCGCCCCGTTCAGGAACGGGATCTGGGTGTTCGGTGAGAACGCTGCAGGTGAGCCGGTGAATATGACTTTCACGTTGCCGAGCTTCTTCGCCTGCGCCTGCGCCCCCTTCTTCATCGTCAGGTAGAAGGCGTCGGAGGCGATCCCGGCAACGAGGTAGAAGGTGTAGGTCTTCTTCTGTGACTGCGGGGTCTTCTGCGACGCGCTGTTGCCGAGTGCTGCCGTGGAGGCGAGCGCCGCGGCGACGAGCGTGAACGCGATGAGCACCGCGATCATGCGGCGTGACATCTAGAAACTCCTTTCCGTCGAGTGAACGACGACCTGGTCTGGGGTGGTGCGGAACGCAGTGAGCTTGGTCACACCTCCTTTTGCTCGGTCAGCCACTCGCCCGCCGACGGCGAACCTGGTCGACGTAGACGGCCAGTATGATCGCTGCGCCGACGACGACCTCCTGCCAGAAGGGTTGGACGGCTTCGATGACGAGGCCGTTTTGGAGAACAGTTGGGATGAACGCGCCGACGGCGCTGCCGAGAACAGTGCCCACACCGCCGAAGAGGCTCGTCCCGCCGATGACGACGGCGCCGATCGCACCGAGGTTGTCCGTCTGGTGCGAGATCGACGTCGTGTTCGTGAAGATCGCGAGGTCGAGGACGGCAGCGACGCCGGCGAGGAACCCCGCGAGCCCGTAGACCTTGATGATGTGACGGTCAACTGCGATGCCTGTGCGCCGTGTGCCTTCCGCATTCGACCCGATCGCCGCCGTGTAGCGCCCGAAGCGCGTGTGGTGCAAGACGACGTGCGCGACGATGAGGAAGAAGACCGCGACGTAGATCGGTGTGTACAGCCCGAGGATCTTCCCGCTTCCGAAGTGGTCCGACAGCGCCGTCGGAACCGGAGCGGGGAGGTACGAGCCACCGTCGATCAGGTCACCGAAGCCGAAGGTCATCCCGAACGTGCCGAGCGTGACGATGAACGGTGGCAGGCGTAGCTTTGTGATAAGCGTGCCGTTGATCAGTCCCCAGGTCGTCCCGGCGAGGATGCAGACGGCGATCCCCACGGGGATCGCGATGCCCGAGTGCGGGTACTGGCCGTTGATCGTCTGCTCACTCGTCCCTGCGAGGTTGAGCATCACCTCGCCGCCGGCGACGGCGCTGAAGAACAGGATGCCGCCGATCGAGAGGTCGATCCCTGCGGTGACGATGACGAAGGTCTCACCGATTGCGAGCAGGATCACCTCGGACGTGTTGAGCGCGATCTGCTCGAGGTTCGTCCACGTGAGGAACGTCCCGGAAGGGGTCGAGAGCCAGAAGTAGCCGATCAGCGCGATCAGGAAGAAGAGGAGCCACGAGCGTCCGAGTGCCTCCATCGCACGATCGCGCCGCGTACGTTCGCCGGCCTGCGTCACGACCTCGGACTCCACCCTCTCCAGCTCGTCCTGAGACGTCACGCTTTCGGATCTCCATTCGGAGCGGGCGGGAGGCACCGGATCACGTCGACCGAGCCTGTCAGCTCACCCGGGCCCGCCGCGTGCGGAACGAGCAGCGACTCGCCACGCGAGAGCGTCACGGTCCCGCCATCTGTCTCGAGCCGGCCGTCACCGTCGACGACGACGAGGATCGAGAACGCCGGCTCGAGGGACACCGCCGGGGCCGGGCGGAGGCGCTCGGCCCCGAAGAAGGAGCTCGCGGCGGAGGAGAGGAGCGTGCGCGCGCCTGGGCGCGATTCGGGCGCGGCGGCCGTCTGCCGTTTCAGCTCCGTGAGCTCGTCGCCTCGCACGGCGGTGAGCCGCGCACTCTCGAGCGCGACGTTGAAGCCGAGCCCCAGGTGACCGTCGCGCGTGCCGTCGACTTCGAAGCCCGTCCATTCGAGCAGCACCGAGAGGTCCGACGGCTCCTGGAGCTCGACAAGGAAGATGCCCGCGCCGATCGCGTGCGGCAGCCCAGCCGGGACGAAGATGCAGTCGCCGGGACCGACGGTCAGCTCGTTGAGTGCGTCGAGCATGCTCGCGCGCTCCTGGCGATCGACCCAGCC
>JALYLY010000049.1 GCA_030773975.1 Actinomycetota bacterium
GCAGCACACAGCGCAGCCGCCGCCGAGCGCCTCTTTCCCGGAGACAATGAGCTCGTCTCGCTCGAGACATTCGCCGACGTCGTCCAGGCGACAGCTGCGGGCAGCGTTGCGTATGGAGTCCTGCCGATCGAGAACTCGCTGGCGGGACCGGTGGCCGAGACTCACGATCTGCTCTACGACGCGTCTCTCTCGATCGTCGCCGAGGCGTCTCTGGCGATCCGCCATCATCTCGTCGCTCGCGGACCGCTGGCAGAGAGCGACATCCGCATCATTCGCTCCCACCCGGTTGCGCTAGAGCAGTGCCGCAAGCTCCTGGGGAGGTTGAACGGAATCCGCGCGATCGCAGCCTCGACGACTGCTGATGCCGCCGCGCAAGTCGCCGGGTCGGACACGCCCGGGGAAGCCGCAATCGCCAGCGATCGGGCCGCTGCGATTTACGGTTTGGAGGTGATCGAACACGACGTGGGAGACCATCCCGAAGCGTTCACACGTTTCGTCTCGATCGCGACCCACACGCGCATCGACCGTGAGCGCGACGACTGGAGGACGGCCTTCTCGTTCGTGACCGACCACCGGGCCGGCGCGCTACACGGTGCAATCGAGCCGTTCGCGCGTCACGGGCTCGACCTTGTGCAACTCGTGTCGCGGCCGATCCCGCATTCGCCATTCAAGTACCGCTTCGACGCGGTGCTCGCCGGCCATCCACTCGAGTCCACGACACGCGCCGCGTTCGCAGAGGTACGCGCGCGTGTGCGGGACCTCCGGGTGCTCGGCTCGTATCCCGCCGGCGCTTAAACGGGCAGCGCCGACGTGTCGACGGGCGCCGCGTGCGAACGCTCGTAGGCGGTGATCGTCTCCTCGCGCTTCAGCGTCAGCGCGATGTCGTCGAGCCCCTGCAACAGCGACTCACGCGCAAACGGCTCGAACTCGAACGGCACGACGAGATGGCCCGGACCGCTGACCTGCCGCGCTTCGAGGTCGACCGTCAGCGACTCCCCACCTGCAACGGCGTGCATGAGCGTTTCGACGGCTTCGGCCGGCAGCACGATCGGGACGAGCCCGATCTTCAGACAGTTCGTGTGGAAGATGTCGCCGAACGACGGCGCGATGATGGCCTCGAAGCCGTAGTCCTGCAACGCCCAGGCCGCGTGCTCCCGCGAGGAGCCGGAGCCGAAGTTCCGTCCGGTGAGCAGGATCCCGGCCTCCGCGTACTCCGGACGGCGCAGTTCGAAGTCCGGCTGCTTCATCCAGTCGAAGAAGAGAAACTCGCCGTAGCCGGTTCGCTCGATGCGCTTCAGAAACTGCTTCGGGATGATCTGGTCCGTGTCGACATCAGCGCGGTCGAGCACGGCCGCGCGAGCGGTGACGCGGCGGAACGGCTTCATGCTGCGTTGCCGACGGCCTGCGGATCGACGAAGTGCCCCGCGAGGGCAGCGGCGGCGGCCAGAGCAGGGCTCACGAGATGTGTCCGCCCGCCAGCACCTTGTCGCCCCTCGAAGTTGCGGTTCGACGTCGAGGCGCAGCGCTCGCCGGCTTGGAGGATGTCCGGGTTCATCCCGAGGCACATCGAGCAACCCGCGCGCCGCCACTCGAAGCCGGCGGTCGTGAAGATCTTGTCGAGCCCTTCCTCCTCCGCCTGCCGCTTGACGCCGGCCGAGCCGGGGACGACGAGCGCGCGCACCGACGGGTGGACATGTTTGCCGGACACGACCGCTGCCGCGGTGCGCAGGTCCTCGATCCGCGCATTGGTGCAGGAGCCGATGAAGACGCGGTCGATGCTGATGTCCTCGATCTTCGTGCGTGGCACGAGACCCATGTACGTGAGAGCTCGCTCGACTGCGTCGCGCTC
The DNA here is from genome assembly GCA_030773975.1 of Actinomycetota bacterium. Taxonomy (GTDB): domain Bacteria; phylum Actinomycetota; class Thermoleophilia; order Gaiellales; family Gaiellaceae; genus 3-1-20CM-4-69-9. The sequence continues at coordinate 1,850 of JALYLY010000049.1, forward strand.
CGCGGGATCGTCGTAGTCCGCCGGGTCCGGCACTTCGCCGTGCACGGGGACGACCATCTCCGGATTGGTCCCCCACGTCACCTGCGGAGCGAGGCTGGAGACGTCGACGGAGAGGTCACGCTCGAAGGTCGCGTCCGGATCGGTCGCGAGCGAGCGCCAATGATCGAGAGCGCGCTCCCAGTCCGCGCCTGCGGGCGCGCCGGGCCGTCCCTCCATGTACGCGAAGGTCGTGTCGTCTGGCGCGATCATCCCGGCGCGGGCGCCCCACTCGATCGACATGTTGCAGACCGTCATGCGGCTTTCCATCGACAGGCTCTTGATCGCAGGGCCGTCGTACTCGACGACGTAGCCGACGCCGCCCGAGATGCCCGCCTGGCCGATCGCGGCGAGGATCATGTCCTTGGCAGCGACGCCCGGCGGGAGCTCACCTTCGAAGGTGACGCGCATCGTCTTGGGCTTTCGCTGCGGGAGCGTCTGCGTCGCGAGCACGTGCTCCACCTCCGACGTGCCGATGCCGAACGCAAGCGCGCCGAACGCGCCGTGGGTCGACGTGTGGCTGTCACCACAGACGATCGTCATCCCGGGCTGTGAGATCCCGAGCTCCGGGCCGATGACGTGGACGATGCCCTCGCGGCCGCTCCCGGTTGCGTACAGCGGCACCCCGAACTCCTCGCAGTTCTCGCGGAGCGCGTCGAGCTGTCGGCGCGCGAGCGGATCGGTGATCGGCCCGTCCTCGGTCGGGACGTTGTGGTCCATGGTTGCCACCGAGAGATCGGGCCGCCGGACACGGCGCCCGGCGAGGCGCAGGCCCTCGAACGCCTGCGGCGAGGTCACCTCGTGAATCAGGTGCAGGTCGACGTAGAGCAGCGCCGGCTCGTCGTCGGGCTCGACGACGACGTGGCTGGTCCAGATACGGTCGAACAGCGTTTGCGGTCCCATTCCGGTCTTCTTAGCCGACGGGCTGTGAGAAGTAAAGCTGGGACTCGTCCGCGCTACCGCTGAGCCGCTGCCGTAGGCCGACGACCTCGCCGACGACGACTAGCGCGGGCCCGGAAAGGCCGACCGCTGCGTCTGCGATGCCGCTCACAGCCGCGACGACGACCTCCTGGTCGGGACAGGTCCCGCGCGAGATCACGGCGGCAGGCGTGGACGGGTCGAGCCCGAGGGCCAGCAGCCGCTTGCACAACGAGCCGAGCTCGTTCAGCGCCATGAATAGGACGATTGTCTCGCCGCCGACTGCGCGGTCGAGGTCGACCTGTCCGTCTGCCGAACGCCCGCTGACGACGCGCACCTGTGCCGACAGCCCACGATGCGTCAGCGGAATGCCGGCGGCTGCGGGTACCGCCGCCAGCGCCGACACGCCGGGCACCACCTCGAACGGGACGTCCGCCTCCGCGAGCGCGAGCGCTTCCTCGCCGCCCCGCCCGAAGACGAACGGGTCGCCTCCCTTCAGCCGAACGACTTCGAGCCCCTGCGAGCCGAGGTCGATGAGGATGTCGTTGATCCGCTCCTGAGCGAGACCGTCGCGCGAGATCGTCAGAGCGTCTGCGGGAGCCTCGGCCACGAGCTCGGGTGCGACGAGCCGGTCGTAGACGAGCGCATCGCAACGGCGCACGAGCTCGAGCCCGCGCGCGGTGATCAGACCCGGGTCGCCGGGACCCGCGCCGACGAGCCAGACGGTCACGAGAGCGCCTCCGCGACGAGCTGCTCGAAGTAGGACTTGCGCTCCTGGTACGTCGCGAGGTGCTCGCGCGCCCAGGGACGCAGGTCGCGCAGCTCGCGCGCGAGGCGCGCGTGTTCCGGGCCCACGACGGCCGCGATCTCGCTGCGCAGCCGCTGCGCGAGCGCCGGCGAGGCGCCGCCGGTGGACACTGCAACCGCGATCGGATCGATGCGATGCACGGCCGGCAGGATCAGGCTGCAGAGCTCCGGATCGTCCACGACGTTGCAGAAGATCCCGAGCCGCTCTGCGTCCTCCTTCACTCGGCTGTTCACCTCGCGGTCCGGCGTGGCTGCGATTGCGAGCCACTTGCCGCCCAGGTCCCAGCTCGCGTAACGCCCCTGGATCCACTCGACCGGCAGGTCGAGCAGTTCGGGGACGACCTCCGGGGCTGTGACCGTGACGCGGGCGCCGCACTCGAGCAACCCGCGCGCCTTCTCGAGCCCGACGTTCCCACCGCCGACGACGATGCAGTCGCGCCCAGTCAGGTCGAGGCAGGCCATGTAATGGCGCGTCTCAGCCACGGTGCTCCGCAAGCGCCGCCACAACCGCGGGCGCGCCGCCCTCGACAAAGGTTGCGTTGACGCGTACGAACGGCGTCCACTTCTCCGGCAGCGCGTCCTCCGGAAAGATCGCCTCGACCGGGCACTCCGGCTCGCAGGCGCCACAGTCGATGCACTCGTCGGGGTCGATCACGAGCATGAAGTCGGTCTCGTGAATGCAGTCGACCGGGCAGACATCGATGCAGCTCTTGTCCTTCTCGTCGATGCACGGTTCCGCGATCACGTAGGTCATCAGACGCCGACCGAGTGGAGACGGGCACCGGAGCGATCGAGCCGGATCGTCAGCTCGAGACCTTCGACGCCGATGCTGAGGAGGTACGCGCCGGGCCCGGCCGCCTGCACCTTGACCTGCTCGAGCGCTTTGCCCTCGAGCGCGGCCAGCGCGCCGGTGACCTCCCGCGTGCTCTCGGAGAGCTCCCTGCCGCGCGGCAGCTTGCGGTAGGTCTTCAGCGCGGCCCGCTCACCCTCGGGACCGTAGAGACCGCGGATGCGCCCGGTCGACAGGCCGAGCTCGATGATCTCCTCGAGCGCTTGAGCCTCGTCCTCGCCCAGTTCGCCGTCCTCGACGGCAGCGACGAGATCGGCGAGCCGGCCACGCCGCTCCGCGTCCTGCACGAGTGCCAGCACGGCCTGCGCCTCGCCGAGCGCAACCTCGGTCGCCGCCGCGTCGAGCTTCACCGCGGGGCTAGTCATCGGCGTCCTCTCCGAGGATGGCGTGCAGCTCGTGCTCGAAGCCGCCGGTCTCGATCGAGCAGTGGATGCCGCACTCCTTGGGCGCGTTCGTCTCCCACCACCAGCGCCCGGCGCGGTCCGCCTCGCCGGGGCGAATCGCCCGCGTGCACGGTGCGCAGCCGATCGACGTATAGCCCTGGTCGTACAGCGGGTGGTAAGGCACCTCGTTCTCGCGCACGTAATCCCAGACCTCGTCCTTCGTCCATTCGGCGAGTGGGTTGAGCTTCACGATCGCGCCGTGGTCATGGTCGATCTCGACCTTGCGGATATTCGTCCGCGTCGCCCACTGGTCGCGGCGGAGCCCCGTGATCCAGGCGTCGAGAGTGGCGAGGTGCCTGGTCAACGGTCGGACCTTGCGGACGTTGCAGCAGAGGAGGCGGTTCTCCACCGACCCGCGAAACAGGTCGAGCCCCTTCCTCTCGACCATGCGGCGGACGTGCTCCTCCTCCGGTGCGAGGACCTCGAGGTTCAGGCCCGGGTAGCGCTCGCGCAGCTGCGCGATCAGCTCGTGCGTCTCTGCTGGGAGCCGTCCCGTGTCGACGGAGAAGATGCGGATCTCGGGATCGATCCGGTACGCCATGTCGATGATCGCCACACCGTCGATCTGGAACGCGGTCGAGACGCCGATGCGCGGGCTGAAGCGCTCGATCGCCCACTCGAGGGCGGTCTCGGGCTCTTCGCCCTCGAACGCGACCGAGAGCTCGCCCGCTTCCAGCTCGTCGAGCAACTCGTACGTGCTCACGCTGCAACCTCTGCGTCGCGCCTACTGCGCGCCGGCTCGAGCCGCGCGATGGCGCCCAACTCCTCGTCGGAAAGACGCCGCTGGAAATCCGTGAACGACTCGCTGTCGCGGCGACCCTCGAGCCACCCGCGGATCAGGCCCTCGACTGCGGCCTCGAGTCCGTCGCTCGCGACGCGTCGGAAGACCGACCGCGCGATCGCAGGATCCGGTCCCAGCGAGCCGCGCACGAAGATGTCGTACGCGGGCAGCCGACGACCCTCGGCGTCCTTCCCCGTCGTGCCCTGGAAACCGAGGTCTCCCACCCAATGCTGGGCGCAGGCGTGCGGGCAGCCGTCGAGGTGCAGTCGCAGCTCGGCGATCTGCTCGCCGAAGACGCCCTCGAGGTGCTCGACGAGGCGTGCGAGCCTCTGCTTCGTCTCGCCGACGGAGAAGTTGCAGTGCGGCTCGCCCGTGCAGCCGATCGAGTTCGCCCAGACGTTGTTCGTCGTGAGCGGGAAGCCGATCTCCTCGAGCCGTGCGACGACATCGCCGATGCGCTCGTTCGGGACGCCGGTGACGACGAAGTTCTGCTGCCGCGTGATGCGGACGCCGCCGCCGAACGACTCGACGAGATCGGCGACGGCGATCAACTGATCGCCCGACGCCAGCCCGACGCGCACCGGAACGCCGATGTACGAGAGACCTTCCTGCTTCTGCGCATGCACTCCGACGTGATTGGAAGGCTGCACGTCGACCGGCGGCAGCTCGAAGTCCTCGAGCGGGCGACCGAGCTTTGCCTCGACGCGCTCGCGCATTCCTTCCGCACCGACGTCGTCGACCATGAACTTTAGGCGCGCCTTCACGCGCGAGACTCGGTAGCGCAGGTCCTCGCTCCACACGTTCGTGATCGCGGCGAGAATCTCGATCGCCTCCTCGGCAGGCACGAAGACACCGAGGTCGCGCGCAATCCGCGGCACCGACGACAGGCCGCCGCCGACCTTGACGGCAAATCCTTCGCTACCGTCCTTGATGACGCCGATCAACGACACACAGTTGATCTCTGGCGCGTTGCAGCGATCTGCGCAACTTGCGATCGTGTACTTGTGCTTGCGCGGCAAGTTGGTGAAGTCAGGATTACCGTAGAAGAATTCGGCCACCTGCTCCACGAGCCCGGTGCAGTCGAAGAGCTCGTGCGCGTCGAGCCCTGCGACCGGGCAGCCGGTGATGTTGCGCACGGTGTCCCCGCAGCCGCCGGTCGTCGTGATCCCCGCCGCGTCGAGATCGGCGAAGACGTTCGGCAGCTCTTCGAGCCGAAGCCAGTGGAGCTGAATGCACTGGCGCGTCGACAGTTCGGCGTCGCCGCGGCTGTACCGATTCGAGACCTCGCCGATCGCCCGCAGCTTCGCCGGCGGGAGGATCCCGCTCGGGATCTTCAGCCGGAGCATGAACGTCCCCACCTTCGGCTTGTCGTGGTAGAGGCCCCACCACTGGAGGCGGACGACGTCCTCCTCCGGGACGCTCTCGTAGCCCATCGCGATCAGCGCCGGCAACTCGTCGCGGATGCCGAGCGGCGCCTTCGCCTGCTTCAGGCGTTCGACGGGATTGCGCTTGAGCACGAGCTCCCACGTCGCAGGCTCCTTCTGGCGGGTGGGGGCGGCAGCCATTTCCCGTTTCTATCAAAAATGAAGTCGCTTTACATCTGCAACGATTGACACCGTGATCGAGCTTCGACGGATCTCGAGCCTGCCCCCGTACGCCTTTGCCGAGATCGAGCGGCTGAAGCTCGAGCTCCGCCGGGCCGGCGACGACGTCGTCGACCTCGGCTTCGGCAATCCCGACATCCCCTCGCCCGCGATTGCCGTGGAGAAGCTCGCCGAGGCGGCGGCGAAGCCCCGGAACCACCGCTACTCGGCCAGCCGCGGCATTCCCAAGTTGCGCGAGGCCGTCTGCGGCCTCTACGCGCGCCGCTTCGGGATCGAGCTCGATGCGGATCGAGAGGCGATCGCCACGATCGGAGCGAAGGAAGGGCTGGCCCACCTGCTCTGGCTCCTGGTCGAGCCGGGAGACGTGGCGCTCGTCCCCGCGCCGAGCTACCCGATCCACCTGTTCGCTCCTGTTCTTGCCGGCGCGTCCGTGGCTCAGGTGGCGATGGGTGCCGGGGAAAACGTGTTCGCCAACCTCGAAGAGGCCTACGACCGCTCGCGCCCCCGCCCGCGGGCGTTGATCGTCTCGTTCCCGCACAACCCGACGACCGCGACCGTCGATGCGGCGTTCATGCAGCGCGTCGTCGACTTCGCCCGCGAGCGAGGCATCGTCGTCGTGCACGACTTCGCCTATGCGGACATCGCCTTCGACGGCCACCGGCCCCCGTCCATCCTCGCGGCCGAAGGGGCGCGCGACGTCGCAGTCGAGCTGTACACGCTCACGAAGGGGTACTCGATGGCCGGCTGGCGCGTCGGTTTCGCGGTCGGGAACGCGGAGATCGTCGCCGCGCTCGGGCGGCTCAAGTCGTACCTGGACTACGGCACGTTCCAGCCGATCCAGATCGCCGCCACAGTCGCGATGGTGCAGGCGGCCGAGTATCCGGCGGAGGTCTGCGAGCTGTATCGCAGCCGTCGCGACACGCTTTGCGACGGGCTCACGCGCATCGGCTGGGAGGTGACGAAGCCGCTCGGAACGATGTTCGTCTGGGCACCGATCCCGGCGGCCTACAGCGCGCTCGGCTCGCACGAGTTCGCGCTCAAGCTGCTCCGCGAGGCGAAGGTCTCCGTCAGCCCGGGAGCCGGCTTCGGCCCCGGCGGGGACGGTCACGTCCGCTTCGCGCTAGTCGAGAACGGGCAGCGGATCGCGCAGGCCGTCCGCGGGATCCGCTCGGCGCTGCCCTTGCTGGAGGGGGCCGAGGGCGGCGCCAGAACCGCCCCCGGCCGCTGACGGAGTCAGCTCGTCGACCCGAGCGCCGGCTCTGCCGCCGTCCGGGTACTGGGTCCCACGTCGTTGCCGACATGGGCGTGCGCTTCGGTTCCATAACCGCCTGGAACCGGGATGTAGAACTCGGGGTAGCCCCACATGCCGTGTTCGGAGACGTCGAGGCCACTCGTCTCGGCTTCTTCCTCGACGCGGATGCCCCACAGCTTCTTCAGCGTCCAGAGGATCCCGAAGGAAGCGCTGAACGTCCACACGCCGACAGCGGCCAGGCCGAGGGCCTGGACGCCGAGCTGGTGGAAGCTGCCCGTGTAGACGAGGCCGCCCGTCCCGGTCGCGAGGTTCTTCGCCAGGAGCGGCACCGCGAAGATGCCGGTCGCAAGCGTGCCCCACACCCCGGCCATGCCGTGCACGGCGACCGCACCGATCGGATCGTCGATGCCGATCCGCTCGACCGCGATCACACCGACGACCGCGATCCCGCCGGACACGAGGCCGATCACGATCGCCGCCCACGGCGCGACGAACCCGGACGCTGCGGTGATCGCCACGAGCGCGGCGATCACGCCGTTCAGCATCATCGAGATGTCCGGCTTCTTCAGGACGATCCACGCGGTGATCAGGCCGCCGACGGCGCCCGCTGCCGCCGCGATGTTCGTCGTCAAGGCGACATACGCGAAATAGCCGAAGCCGCCGAAGTCGACCGAAAGCGTCGAGCCGGGATTGAAGCCGAACCACCCGAACCAGAGGATCAGCGTTCCCAGGACCGCGTAGGGGATGTTGTGCCCCGGAATCGGATTCGCTCGCCCGTCGGTGTCGAACTTCCCGATCCGCGGCCCGAGCAGCAGCGCCCCGGCGAGTGCTGCCAGCGCGCCCTGGTAGTGGACGACCGTGGAGCCGGCGAAGTCCTGCATCCCTCTCGCGAAGAGCCAGCCCTTTGGGCTCCAGATCCAGTGCGACGTGATCGAATAGACGAGGGTGAACGAGGCGCCGAAGACGAAGTACACCCACAGCTTCGCCCTTTCCGCCATCGCGCCCCAGACGATCGCGAGCGACACGCCTGCGAACACGACCTCGAACAGGTAGCCCGCAGCACCCGGGATCTCCGAGAACCAGTCGAACGGAGCCTTGCCGACGGCGATCAGCTCCGTGACCGAGGGAATGAATCCGTCCGTGCCGATGATTGCGTTCCCGCCGCCGAACGCGAGCCCGAAACCGATGACGTAATAGACGAGCGAGCAGACGGCGAAGATGAGCACGTTCTTGGCTGCGATATGACCGGCGTTCTTCATCCGCGTCAGCCCTGCTTCGAGAAATGCGAAACCGGCCTGCATGAACATCACGAGGACGGCGGTGATAACCACCCAGATCGTGCTCGCCGCGATCAGCAGATCGTGATTCTTAGGCACCGATCTCCACCTCCCCCAACCGCCGGCCGGTCCGGTTGTGCGTCACGTCCGCGACGGCCGTCGTCCATGTGAGGCCGTCGCCCGACTCGTTGCCGCTGCGCGCGGAGTCGACGATCGCCTCGAGGACACCGTCGGCGAGCTCCTCGTCGACCACGAACGTCAGCAACGCCTTGGGCAGGAAGTGCGACTCGAATACTCGGCCGCGATATTCATGCGTGATACCGCGCTGACGCCCGTGGCCCACCGCCTCGACCACGGTTACGCCGACGTGGCCTGTCGCCTCCTCGACCGCGTCGATCACGGTCTCCACTCGTTCTCTGATCACCACCGCATCCACCCTCACCATCACGCCTCCCTCTCGTTTGCGAGCACAAAAAAACGCCCCAGGAGCGACAGCTCCTGAGGCGCCGATGCCTCCGGGCCGCGCCATCGAGGCACGACCGCGCCGCGACCTTAGCTCATGCCGAGGCCACTTTCAAGTGTAAAGTGAGGTACCTCTTTTCGCTCGCACCGCTTGACACGAGCGGCCTCCCTGTTCTATCTTCGCCGAACGCTGTTCGATCATGTCGAATATCGTTCCCAGGCAATGAGGCCTCGGGAATACCCGCGGAACGGCCCGCGGCTCCTCTGCCTTGGGCCGGGAGGAGGTTCGGGCTAATGGCGGAGCACCACGTTACACAGCGCCTGTTCGCCGAGTTCATCGGCACCGCGCTGCTCGTCTTCATCGGTGCCGGCTCAGTGCCGGCGATCCTGTTGCTCGAGAGCGGTTCGAAGGCACCGTTCTCCGGAGCCGATCTCGGCTTCATCTCGATGGCCTTCGGTCTCGTCATCGTCGCGCTCGTGTACACGATCGGGAAGGTGTCGGGCTGTCACATCAACCCGGCCGTGACGTTCGCCCTCGCGGTCACGAAGCGATTCCCGTGGCGTGAGGTGCCGTCGTACTGGGCGGCGCAGGTCGCCGGCGGCCTCGCCGGAGCCCTCGCGATGTGGGGCTCCTTCGGGACGAGGGCGGTCGACCTCGGCTACGGCTTCGGCGTCGTCCATTTCGACCAGTCCACGACGAGCTGGGGCTCGGCCATGCTGATCGAGGCGATCGGCACAGGGATCCTGCTGTTCACGATCCTCGGCATCGTCGACACGCGTTCGCCCGAGGGCTGGGCGGGCCTCGTGATCGGCCTCGTGGTCGTCGCGATCATCATCACTGTCGGCCCGATCACGAATGCGTCGCTGAACCCGGCGCGTGCGATCGGCCCGCTCTTCGTCACGACCATCCACGGCGGAGTGCACAACTGGACGCAGCAGTTCCTCGCGTACATCCCGGCAAACCTGATCGGCGCGGCGCTCGCGGTCTTCGCCTACGACTGGATGGCGACGCCCCGGAAGGTCGTTCGCCCGATCCAGGAAGCCGTCACCGAGCCCGATCGCGCTGGCGTCGGCGATCCCGTCCCCACGCGCTAAAGGAGCAGAGATGGCAATTGCCACCCAAGTCATGAAGAAGTTCATCAACGACCCGGCCGACGTCGTCAAGGAATCCCTCGCCGGCCTTGCTGCGGCGCACCCCGATCTCGTGCGCGTCGACTTCGAGAATCAGATCGTCGTCCGCAAGGACGCCCCGACGGGCAAGGTGGCGATCATCTCGGGCGGCGGCTCCGGCCACGAGCCGATGCACGGCGGCTTCGTCGGCGCCGGCATGCTCGACGCCGCGTGTCCCGGCGAGATCTTCACCTCACCGGTCCCCGACCAGATGCTCGCCGCCACGAAGGCCGTGGACGGCGGCGCCGGCGTCGTCCACATCGTGAAGAACTACACGGGCGACGTGATGAACTTCAAGCTCGCCGCCGAACTGGCGGAGGACGAGAACATCAAGGTCGAGTCCGTCCTGACGAACGACGACGTCGCCGTGGAGGACAGCCTCTACACGGCCGGCCGCCGCGGTGTCGGCATCACGGTGCTGGCGGAGAAGATCGCCGGTGCAAAGGCGGAAGCGGGCGGCTCGCTGGCCGAAGTGGCAGCCATCGCGCGCAAGGTGAACGACAACGGCCGCAGCTTCGGCGTCGCGTTCACGTCCGCCTGGACTCCCGCTTCGCCGACTCCGACGTTCGAGATCGGTGCCGACGAGATGGAGTTCGGCGTGGGAATCCACGGCGAGCCCGGACGGCGGCGCGAGAAGGTCAAGCCGGCGGCTGAGATCGTCGCCGAGATGGCCGAGGCGATCCTCGGCGACCTCGATGCTCCCAGCGGGTCGAACGTGCTCGCGTTCGTCAACGGTCTCGGCGGAACACCGACGATCGAGCTCTACGTCATCTACAACGAGCTCGCGAAGCAGCTCAAGGAGCGCGGGCTCACGGCCACGCGTAGTCTCGTAGGCGACTACATCACGAGCCTGGAGATGGCCGGCGCGTCGATCACGCTGCTGAAGCTGGACGACGAGCTGACCGAGCTCTGGGATGCTCCGGTCCACACACCGGCGCTCCGCTGGGGGCGCTGAGCAGGTGCAAGGAGGGACGAGCGTGAACGCCGACACAGTCCAGAGCTGGCTCGAGCAGGCAGCTGCGTCGCTCCGCGAGCAGCGCGACTACCTGACGCAGCTGGATGCCGCGATCGGCGATGCCGATCACGGCACGAACATGGACCGCGGCTTCACCGCGGTGGTGGCGAAGTTGGAGGAAACGGACGGCCCGGTCTCGCCCGGACGGCTCCTCATCACCGCCGGCGGCACGCTCGTCTCGACAGTCGGAGGCGCGAGCGGCCCGCTGTGGGGCACTGCCCTCCGGCGGGCCGGCCGCGCGCTCGGTGACGCGGAGGAGTTCGGCAGCGACGAGCTCGCTTCGGCGCTCGACGCGGCGCTGGAAGGCGTGGTCGAGCTAGGGGCCGCGCAGGAAGGAGAAAAGACGATGGTCGACGCCCTAGGGCCGGCGGTGCGAACGCTGCGCGAGAGTCTGGCCGGCGGCGCCTCGCTGACCGACGCCGTCCAGGCCGCGTACGAGGCAAGCGAGGAAGGCATGCGGGCGACCGTGCCGCTGCAGGCCTCAAAGGGCCGCGCGTCCTATCTCGGTGAGCGCAGCATCGGGCACCAGGATCCCGGGGCGACGTCCACGACGTTCATCCTCGGCGCCCTCGCCAGCACGGTCTCCGCGGAGAAATGAGCGAGCGCGAGCTCCGCGGTCTCGCCGCCTCCGGCGGGGTCGCGATCGGGCACGCCCTCGTGTGGCACGACGCCGAGCCTGCGACAGGTGACGGCGACCCGCTCGCCGCTCTCGACGCCGTCGCGGCCGAGCTCGCTCGAGGCGCCGACCGCTTCCGAGCGGCCGGTCTCGAGGACGAGGCCGACATTCTCGAGACGAACAAGTTGATGGTCGAGGATCCCGCCCTTCGGCTCGAGGTCGAAAGACTCGGTGCCGAGCTCGATCCCGCCGAGTCGCTTCGGCAAGCGACCGTGCGCCACGC
>JALYLY010000050.1 GCA_030773975.1 Actinomycetota bacterium
GTCAAGGCCGGATCCCCTTGATAAGAGCGAGGGTGGACTCTGGCGCCGCGTGATCGCGGGCCAGGGGCCGACGGATGGCGCCGGTCGAGCTGCCCATGTCAGTACTTCGGCATCAGCGGGCGGCGGATCGCCACGAGCCGGACGGTCAGCACTCCGAAGAGGAAGCCGCCGATATGCGCGAAGAAGGCAACGCCACCACCAGCCTCGGGCTGCACGATCGCGAAGCCGCCCTGCCAGAGCTGGAACAGGAACCAGAAGCCGAGGAAGAAAATCGCCGGCAGCTCCTGGAAGAAGATGAGGATGAAGAAGATCGCGGTCAGGACGCGCGCGTTCGGCAGTAGGACGAAATAGGCCCCGAGCACCGCTGCGATCGCGCCGCTCGCCCCGATGTTCGGGATGCTCGCGTCCTGCGCGGAGCCGAACTGCAGCGTCACGAAGGTCTGGACGGCTGTTGCGGCAAGCCCGCCTGCGATGTACCACAAGAAGAAACGCACCTTGCCCATGGCATCCTCGACGTTGTTGCCGAAGATCCAGAGAAAGAGCATGTTGAAGATGATGTGCTCCCAGCCTCCGTGCATGAACATGGAGCTGAAAGCCTCCTCGTACCACGGGATCTGAGCCTGGAGCGCCGGCCCGACGCAGGGCGCGTCGATCTTGCACGGGTAGTAGCCGTAGTGGATGACGTCGGTCTCGACGGACGTGCCGGTGAACTCCCAGATCCAGACGATCACGTTCACGGCGATGATCCCGACCGTGACCGCCGGAAACGTTCGAGTGGGGACGTTGTCCTTCAGCGGCAGCATGCCGCGGGAGTCTTACCGAATCACGAGAGCCATCAGCGCCTTCTGTGCATGAAGGCGATTCTCGGCCTGGTCCCACACTGCGGACTGCGGCCCGTAGAGGACCTCTTCGGTGATCTCTTCGCCGTAGTGGGCGGGGAGGCAGTGCAGCACGATCGCGCCTGCGCCGGCTTGCTTCACGAGGTCCGCGTCGATGCCGTAGCCCGCGAGATCCTGCAACCGTTGCTGACGCTCGTCTTCCTGGCCCATCGACGTCCACACGTCGGTGTAGAGAACATCGGCGCCTGCGACCGCGGCCCGTGGATCGTCCACGAGCTCGACACTGCCGCCGGCGTCGCGGGCGATGCGCACCGCCTCCTCGTCGGGCCGGTAACCCGTAGGCGTCGCGGCGACGAACTCCATTCCGAGCTTGGCGCACGCGATCATCAGCGATGCGCAGACGTTGTTGCCATCGCCGAGGTAGACGACCTTCAGCCCTTTGAGACGACGGCCGAAGCGCTCGCGGATCGTCATCACGTCCGCCAATGCCTGGCACGGATGCGAGCTGTCGGTCAGCCCGTTGATGACGGGAATGGTTGCGTTGGCCGCAAGCTCCTCGACGTCGGACTGCGCGAAGGTGCGGATCATGATCGCGTCGAGGTAGCGGGAGAGGACGACGGCCGTGTCCTTGATCGTCTCGCCGCGGCCCAACTGGAGATCGCCCGCCGAGAGATAGAGCCCGGTGCCGCCGAGTTGGTCGATGCCGACCTCGAAGGAGACGCGCGTCCGAGTCGACGGCTTCTGGAAGATCATTCCCAGCGTTCGGCCGGGGAGGAGGTGGTGCTCCTCGCGCGCCTGCTGGAGGCGCTTCAGCTCGTCGGCGAGGTCGAGGACCTCGAGCAGTTCGTCCTTGCTCCAATCGGCGACCCGGGTGAACGAGCGCCCTTTGAGGCTGTCGGCGATCGCGACCATCTCGCTCGATCCTACGGGCGGACCCGTGTGCCCGCGTTGCCGCCGAGCGTGCCCTCGAGTGAGTCGATGTTCGTGATCAGAGTCTCGCCGGCGAAACCGAGTGCCGACTCGATCTTCGGCCGCATCGAGCCTTCCGCCAACTGCGGCAGCAGCGCCTCGGCGTCGCTGCGAGAGAGCTCGCGGATTTCTTCCTGATCCTCTGCGCCGAACCTGCGATACACGGCCGGCACCCCGGTGATGATGATCAGCCGTTCCGCCTCGAGCTCTCGGGCGAGCAGCGCCGAGGCCCGATCCTTGTCGATCACCGCATCCACTCCGGACAGGCGGCCCCCGCGCCGCACGACCGGGATGCCGCCGCCGCCGCACGCGATCGTGACCGTCCCGGCGCCGGCAAGCTGTCGAATCGCCGCGAGCTCGACTATTTCGAGTGGGGCGGGGGAGGGAACCACGCGCCGATGGCCGCGGTTTGCATCCGCTGCCAACGCCCAGCCCCGGTCGCGCTCAAGGCGCTCGGCTTGTTCGGCCGAATAGAAGGGGCCGATGGGCTTCGTCGGCCGGTCGAACGCGGGATCGTCAGCAGCCACTCGCACGTGCGTCAGCACGCACACCGTCTCACGCTCGGCGAGCGCAGGTCTCAACTCGGCGGCGATCAACGCGCCGATCTCTGCCTGCGTCTGCGCAACCGCGAGCCACAACGGCAACGGCGGAGCCTCCTCGGCAGCGCGCTCTTGCCGCAGCAGCTCGTTGCCGACCTGCGGGCCGTTCCCGTGCGTTATGACCAGTCCGGGCTCGGCGAGCAGGGGCTGAAGTGCGGTGACCGCGCGGCGCAGGTTAGCGAGTTGCTCGGCCGCGGTGCCGCGCTCGCCGGGTCGCATGAGCGCGTTCCCGCCAAGGGCGACGACCGTGCTCACACGAGCGCTGTTTCCAGCAGTCCCTTCTCGGCGAGCACATCCCTGAGCGTCGGTTCGCCGATCTCCTGGAGCTTGTAGGTCACGCGCATGGCCGGTTTGTCGAGGTCGATCAGCTTGCGCAGGTCGATCGGCGTCCCGATCAGAACGAGGTCGGCGTTGGAACGCTCGATCGTCTTGCGCAGGTCTTCCATCTGCTCCCGGCCGTAGCCCATCGCCGGCAGGAGCGTGCCGACGTTCGGATACCGCTCGAACGTCTCAGCGATGGAGCCGACCGCGCATGCGCGTGGGTCGACGAGCTCTGCGGCGCCGTACTGCTTCGCGGCCAGGACGGCCGCACCGTAGGTCATCTCCCCGTGTGTCAGCGTCGGTCCGTCTTCCACCGCGAGGACGCGCTTTCCCCTGATCTCCTCCGCGTCGCCTTCGACGTGGAAGGGGGAAGCGGCCAGGACGATGGTTGCGTCCGCGTTGTTCGCGTGAATCGAGCCGAGAACTGCGTCGATACCCTCCTGTGACGCACTGTCCATCTTGTTGACGATGCAGACGTCCGCCATGCGAAGGTTCGTCTCACCGGGGTGGTAACGGAGCTCGTGTCCCGGCCGGTGTGGATCGACGACGACGATGTGCAGGTCGGGCTTGATGAACGGGGTGTCGTTGTTGCCGCCGTCCCAGAGGATGACGTCCGCTTCCCGCTCCGCAGCTCGCAGGATGCGCTCGTAATCGACGCCGGCGAAGACGAGGTTGCCCTCGGCGAGATGCGGCTCGTACTCCTCGCGCTCCTCGATCGTCGCGTCCGCTGCCTCGAGATCCTCGTAACGCTCGAACCGCTGCACCGCCTGCTTCGTCAGATCCCCGTACGGCATGGGATGGCGGAGGACGGCGACACGCTTGCCGGCTTCGCGGAGCAGCTCTGCCACGCGTCTCGTGGTTTGGCTCTTGCCCGAGCCCGTGCGGACTGCGCAGATCGCCACGGTCGGCTTCGACGAGGCGAGCATCGTCTGCCGTGGGGCGATCAGCTCGAACGAAGCGCCCGCGGCGAGTGCGCGCGAGCCGATGTGCATGACGTGCTCGTGCGTGACGTCCGAGTAGGCGAACACGACCACGTCGATCTCGTGTTCACGCACGAGTTGTTCCAGCGCGGACTCGGGCAGGATCGGAATGCCTTCCGGATACAGAGACCCCGCCAGCTGGGCCGGGTAGCGGCGACCGTCGATGTTCGGAATCTGTGTCGCGGTGAACGCGACCACCTCGTGCCCCGGACTGTCCCGGTAGACGAGGTTGAAGTTGTGGAAGTCGCGG
Organism: Actinomycetota bacterium; assembly: GCA_030773975.1. GTDB lineage: Bacteria > Actinomycetota > Thermoleophilia > Gaiellales > Gaiellaceae > 3-1-20CM-4-69-9. Next base: position 3,959 of record JALYLY010000050.1, read on the forward strand.
CCGGCCGCGCCGGCGATCAAGACTCGAGCTCTGGCCATGCATAAAGCTTATGCAGGGAGCCAGGATGGACTACCGAAGAACCTCTTTCACCCGCTCGGCGACTGCCTCCATCTCCAGGGTGGAGCCGGTGACCTCCTTCAGCATCTCCTCGGCGCGCATCTTCTGGCCCTCGCCCCAGAGCTCGCGCAGCAGCGATCCGGCCTCGCGGGTGGCGAACCACTTCGAGCCGAACTTCTCCTTCAGGTACGCGCGCAGCTGAGCCTCGAACGCCCACGAGCGCAGGTAGGACGACACGTAGAAGCCTGAGTCGATGTCGGCAAGGTAGTTCGCAGGGGTGACGTCGATCTTCAGGGCGTCGGAGAGCAGCTCGGCGTAGCGGCCGCGCATCGTCGTCACGTCCTCTGCGGCATGGAACTCGAGCTCGTACAGGATCTTCGCGGCGTAGCGGCGCACGAAGTACAGGAGGCCGGTGGCGCCTTCGACGGCGTATTCATTGGGACGCGGAAAGTCGAGTCGGCGCGTCAGCCACTCGGGCTCGTCGGTCAGATGTTGCAGCAGCATCGCCCAGCCTTCCGTGACGGCGTTGTCGCCGAGCCGCTTCTCCTCCATCGACAGATCGCGCGACGTGTGGGCGAAGTGTTCGGTGTGCCCGCCTTCGTGGAAGAGCGCGCGCCAGTCGTCGGGACCGCCGATCGGCTGGATGACGAGCACGACGCGATCGGGCACCTCGATCGGTGCGCAGAAGGCACGCGGGCTCTTGTTCGGGCGCTCTTCGAGGTCGAGCGTCACGTTTTCCTGGGAGCTCAGGTCGATGCCCAGGTCCTCGAGGGTTCCTTCGAGCGCAGGGACCATCTTGTCCGCAGGGAACATCGGATCCCACTCGGGCGCACGGAAGAGGCGCGGCACGTCCCAGCGCTCCGCCTCCGAGAGCGAGACGCCGACGCGCGTGCGGAAGAGCTTGTCCGCCCACTCCTCGTAGAGCCGCTCCGTCGAGTCGAGGAACGTCCGGCACTGTGCAGCGAGGTCGTCGAGTGCAGAGGGCGGCAGGGCCTTGCGGTAAAGCTCGAGATAGTTTGCGAACTCGAGGTCGAGGGTCCCGCGTTGCACCGTCTGGGCGGCGTCGAGGTGGAGCGGGTTCATGTGCTCGTCGAGCAACTCGTTCGCGCGCTCGTCCAGCACACGGCGCTTCTCCCGGTCCGGCTCGTTCGCCAGGGCCGGGCGAACCATCCGATACGGAATCTCCTCACCGTCCACCGACACCGCGAGCTCCGACTCCAGCTCGGCGAGCTTCTCGGCGTGATCCCGGGTGAGCTCGCCGAAATACCCCTCGCAGGCGAACCGCCACAGCTCCCGCACGCGTGCCCCCCCGTTCACCGCCAGGCCGATGGACTTGACCTGGTCGAGCTCGGTCAGATTCTTGTGCCGCTCGTAGATCGGCGCCAGGTCGAAGGTTTCCTTCAACCCTGCGTAATGGAGGTAGAACTCCTCGTCGAGCTCTGCGATGAACCGGTCCGCCTGTTCGCGATAGGCGTCCAGCTCCAGGTCAGAGGGCGGGGCGGGAGGCATCCTCTCGTAGGATACGCAAGCCGTGGAAGAGATCCGCCTCCAGACCGAGCGCCGCACCCAGCTCGTGGACATCACTGAGCAGGTGCAGGAAGCGCTCGGCTCGATCAACGGCGCGGCGGCCGCGCTCGTCTACGTCCCGCACACCACCGCGGGCGTCACGATCAACGAAGGGGCGGATCCGGCTGTCGCGCAGGACCTCGAGGCCGCGTTGGAGAAGGTGGTAGACGACGCCTGGGACTGGAAGCACGTCGAGGATCCGGACGGGCCGAATGCGCCGTCGCACATCCGCGCGTCGTTGATGAGTCCACAGATCCTCATTCCGCTCGACGGCGGCAAGCTCGCGCTCGGCAAGTGGCAGGGGATCTTTTTCTGTGAGTTCGACGGGCCGCGCGAGCGGAAGGTCTACGTCACTCCGCTCAGCTAGCGCCCCAGCCTTTCCAAGGAGCTGTGCGGCCGGGCGAGATCGTCCAGTAGTCGTGCTGTTCGACGACGCGACCATCGTCCGCGAACGTAAGCCAGGACGTGCCGGCGAGCGTGACGAGCTCGTCGCTCTCCGTCAGCGCCGCCCACCATTCGACGGCGGCGCGGTTGCCGGCGACGAGCGGCTCGCCCCACGAGAGCTCGAGGTCGTCGCCTTCGTCGGCGAACGCCGACCTCGCGTAATCGATTGGTGATTGGGGCTCACGGTCCGGATGAGAGCGGTGAACGGCGTCCTCGGCGTAGACCGGCTCGAGCGCGCTCGCGTCCTTTGCCCGCCACGCGCGGTCCCAGGCGTCGACCCAGGCGCGTGCCGCTGCTTGTGCATCCACGGAGTGATCGTACGGCTTTCCACACCTCGAGACTCCAGCCGGCCACATTCCGCCGCGTCGGCGCTGCTGTCAGCGTCTGGTCACGCTCGAACCATCCGGTCCGTCTCCCGGGGGGACGGCTCCGCAAGGCCGCCTAGCGCATACCCTGGTTCGCAATGGCTGCGCCCGTTACCAAGGATCAGGAGCTGGAACTCACCATCGACCGGCTCGCATTCGGCGGGAACGGTGTCGCTCGCCTGAACGGCTTCGTCGTCTTCGTACGACGCGGCCTTCCTGGGGACACCGTTCGGGCCCGCGTGACAAAAGTGCAGCGGCGGCACGCCGAGGCGCTTGTCACCGAAGTGCTGCATCCCAGTCCACTGCGCGTCGAGGCCCCCTGCAACCACTACCCGGCTTGCGGCGGCTGCCGGTTCCAGAATCTCGCGTACGAGGCGCAGGTCGAAGCGAAGCACGCGCAAGTCGGGGACGCGCTCCGCCGCATCGGCGGGTTCGCGGCGCCGCCCCTCGAGGAGATCCTTCCGGCCGAGGAGATCTTCCATTACCGCAACAAGCTCGAGTACTCGTTCACACAGCTCGACGACGGGCCGACCCTCGGCCTGCACAGGGCGGGGCGCTGGGACGAGGTGCTGCAGATCGACAATTGCTGGCTCACGACCGACGTCGGCAACGCGATTCGCAACGCCGTGCGCGAGTGGGCGCGCGGCGACAAGCTCGTCGCGTACGACCAGGCAGAGCACACGGGCTATCTGCGCCATCTCGTCGTGCGCGAGGGTCGCAACACCGGCCAGGTGCTTGTTCAGCTCGTCACGAGCCCCGGCGAGAAGTTCGACACCGGCGGATTCGTCGACACGCTGCGCCAGTTCCCGGAGGTGCGTTCGATCCACTGGTCGATCAACGAAGGGCAGGCGGAGGTGACGACGAACCTCCCCACCCAGTTGCTGTGGGGAGAGGAGGCGATCGAGGAGCAGCTGTGCGGGATGCGTTTCCGCGTCCGCCCGAATGCATTCCTGCAGACCAACACGCTGATGGCGGAGAAGCTCTACGAGACGGCGCGGGAATTCGCGGCGCTCACCGGCGACGAGACGGTGTACGACCTCTACTGCGGGATCGGCACGATCGGGCTCCTGCTCGCGCGTGACGCGCTCACGGTCTGGGGGATCGACGTCTCCGAGGAGTCGATCGCGTGCGCGCTCGAGAACGCGGAGCTGAACGGCATCGGCAACGCCGCGTACTTCGCGGGCAATGTCGGCCAGGCGCTGGAGGAGCTGCACGAGCGCGCCGGAGATCCGGACGTCGTGGTGGTCGACCCGCCGCGCGCAGGCCTCGCCGGCAAGGCGCTCAAGCGCCTCGGCGAGATCGGCGCGCCGCGCATCGTTTACGTGAGCTGCAATCCGACGACCCTGGCGGGCGATGTCAAGCGCCTCCGCGCGGAGTACGGCTACGAGCTCAAGCGCGTGAAGCCCGTGGACATGTTCCCGCACACACCGCACGTCGAGGCCGTGGCCCTGCTGGAACGTCACACCTAAGGCACGGTGTCTGACACCAGTCTGCGGAACTCGTTGGCATGAGTTTCCGAGTCTGAGCGGGGCATCGCGGGGTGGTGGACTGCACGGCACACTTCCGGCACAGTGTCTGACACCTGGTCTGAGGGGTTCGACCGGCGCGAGTTGCTCGTCCGCGGGGGACGGGTCGCGGCTGGCGCCGGTGCGGTGGTGGCGCTCCCCGGCTGGGTCACCGTCGGTGCGCGATCGACCGTTGACGCGCGGCTCGTCGAACTGGCGCAGCTCGTCCAGGGCACGGTCGTCACGCCCCAGGACACCGCCTACGATTCCGCGCGGCGTCTCTACAGCCCGCGCTACGACGGCGTGCGTCCCGGCGGGATCGTCTTCTGCGAGACGGCCCAGGACGTCTGGCGGACGGTGCGCTGGTCGAGGCGGCACTCGATCCGCGTCGTCGCGCGCTCAGGAGGCCACAGTTACGCCGGCTACTCGACCTGCAAGGGAGTCGTCGTCGACGTCAGGCGGATGAGCGGGATCACCGTGAACCACGCGGCAGGAACGGCGACGATTGGGGCGGGGGCGCGGCTGATCGACGTCGACGAGGAGCTCTTCGAGCAAGGTGTGATGATCCCCGCAGGCTCCTGTCCGAGCGTCGGCATCGCCGGACTGACGCTCGGAGGCGGTCACGGATTTTCCGGCCGCAAGTACGGATTGACGTGCGACAACGTCCGCAGGCTCACGATCGTGACCGCGAGCGGCCAGGCGCTGCTCGCGAGCCAGACACAGCACCCGGACCTCTACTGGGCGTGCCGCGGCGGCGGCGCGGGGCAGTTCGGGATCGTGACGAGCTTCGTTTTCGACACGCATCCGGCGAGCGACGTCGTCACCTACCGCGCGTCCTGGAACTGGAGCGATGCAGTCGCAGTTGTCGCCGCCTGGCAGGCGTGGGCACCAACGGCGCCGGACGAGCTGTTCTCGATGTGCGATCTGATCGCGACCGACGGGCCCGGCGGCCCGATCGTCGCGTCCAACGGCCAGTACTTCGGGAGTGAGGCTGCGCTGCCGAATCTGTTGCAACCGCTGTTGAACGCGGCAAGTCCGCAGACGATGACGATTCGCACGCGCTCCTTCATCGACGCCGCACTCGACTGGGCGAACTGTTCCGACGTCGCTCGCTGTCACATCGGGGTGGCAGGCGCAGAGCTCGGCCGCTCCGACTTCCTGGCCAAGTCGGACTACGTTGCGACGCCGCTTCCAGCCGCTGGAATCCAAGCCATGATCCAGAAGATCGAGCAGCGCCAGAACGATCCCGCGCTCGGTGGCGGCAGCATCCTCATGGACGCGTACGGCGGTGCGATCAACCGCGTGCCGAAGAATGCAACGGCATTCGTGCACCGCGACCAGCTCTTCTCCTTGCAATACGTCGCGGCGAGCTCGACTCCGGCTGACGCCGACTGGCTGCGTGGGTTCCGCGCTGCGCTGGCACCGTACGTGTCAGGTCAGGCGTACCAGAACTACATCGACCCCGAGCTGGAGCATCCGAACATCGCGTACTACGGGACCAACCTGCCGCGGCTGCGGATCGTCAAGGCTCGCTACGACCAGAAGAACGTGTTCCGGTTTCCGCGGAGCGTTCTGCCCGCTCCCGCCTGAGCCGCGTCCAGATCAGATCGCCGTTCGCGAGCAGAAACGCGAGTGCGAGCAGAGGCAATGCGGGGAGCCCGCCGAGCTCGCCCCAGACCGCGAATGCGAGGGTGGCGCCGAACGACAGCGTCAGCAGCAGCCACGTCAAGCGCGGACGCAAAGCCCACTGGACCGAGGCCGCAAGGAAGAGCGCGAAGAAAAGGAGATCGGGCAGGCCGAGGTTGGCGGCCGACGTCTCGCCGGGAATCGCGAAGGCGAACGAGAAGTTCGTGAAAACATTGCGATGCTCGTTGACGATCACCTTCGTCGGCCCGCGCCATACGGAGTAGGCGTCCACCCAGGGGATGATCAGGGCGACGAGCACCACCCAGCTCAAGGTCTCGAAGTAGCGCAGGAACCAGAAGCCGACCGCCGTGACGCCGAAGAGCTTGGAGAAGTTCTCCGGAGTGCTCCAGCCGGCGAGGTGAAACAGAAGCGCGAGCACGCCGAACGCGAGGCCGACCGCGAGCAGCCCGGGCGCACTTCGTAGGGGCAGCACGAGCCACACCAGCGCGAAGCAGGCGGGGATGAGGACAAGCGCGATGAACGCGATGTCCCACCACGTCGACGCATTCCACAGCCTGTCGTGGAACGCGTAGTAGAGGGCGAGCGCCGTCCCGAGCGTTAATAGGGCGGCAGCTCGGCCCACCATTGGCCGAGTGGCTTGAAAGCGTTCCAAAACTGAGTCTTCGCGGGGGCTTCGTCGAGCGACGCGTCGATGTCGGGGACAACCAATACCTGGATCGTTGCGGTGAACCGTTCGAGCTCGCCCGGCTTGTACTGCACGGTATCGGCAAGCGGGAAGTCGATCGCGTTGAGGAACTCGACGACGCTCTCTCCCATCGCCACGATCAGCTTCGGCTGCACGATGTGCAGTTCGCGTGTGAGGAACGGCCGCGACTCCTCCTCGTCCCCGTCCGCGAACTTGAGGCAATTCGTCCCGTAGACGGACATGGGATCGACATGGAGCCGCTGCAGCGATTTCAGGATTGCCTGCCCGGCGCGGCCGTAGAAGGCGACGCCCTCCTGCACCTCGGCCGGCTGCGGCCTGAATTTGAGCAGCATGACGTCCGCGAGCGGATGGCCGGACCCGACGACCGGCACCCGCGTGCCGCCGCCCGCCTGGGCCACCTCGTGGGCCAGGTCGTTGATCTCGACGATCGCCTTCTGGAGGTACTTCTCGTAGATCTCGTCGGTCGTAGCCACTACTCAGACCAGTTTCGGGACTACCGAACCCGTTCCTTGGCCTGAGCCATCCATTTGAGGGACTGCAGGTACACGAGCGACCTGGGGCGGCGCAGAACCTGGGCCGAGCGGAGGCTGAGGAGGAACTCCTCCGGCCCCTCGAACGTCCGCATGCGGACGGCGCCGGTACCGACACCCTGGAGCACGTGCGCGTCCGAGCCCGCCCCCATCGTCAAGTTGTACTTCCGCGCAAAGCGCAGCGCCTCGTCGTTGTAGGCCTCGAAGAGGAGACGGGCGTTGTAGACCTCGAAGATGTCGATTTCTGCGAGGTGACGCTGGAGCGTCGCCGGATCGGGAATCGAATGCATGCGGTCGAAGGGATGCGGGAGATAGACGAGGCCGTCCTGCTCCTTGATCGCCGCCACGGTGTCGGCGAACGACAGCCCGCGGGGGATCTCCTCACGAAGGAACAGTCCGATCACCTCTCCCTGCCCGTTCGTCTTCACCTCCTCGCCGGTGATGACGACGAGCTCGTGGTCGCGGGCCAGCTCCTTCGTCTCGAGCGCGCCCCCGAACACGTTGTGATCGGTGACGGCGATGGCGCCGAGCCCGATCGCCACCGCATGCATGATCAGGTCGGCTGGGTCGACTGCACAGTCGGGCGACCAGCTCGTGTGCATGTGGAGATCGCAGAGCACCCACGGCCGATCAGCAAGCGGATCGTCCGAGCGCGGAGCTGAATGGCGCCGCTCGCTGAGCGAGCGGTAGAGCTCGTCGAGCTCGAGCGCCACGTCCGCGAAACTCTGGCC
>JALYLY010000051.1 GCA_030773975.1 Actinomycetota bacterium
GTGTTCACGGCGTCCACCCGCCTGCGGGGCCGGTTGCAGTGGTACGGGAAGGTGCGCGGTCACGTGATCCGGCCCGGCCGGCACAAGCTGAAGCTCGTCGCCGAGGATCTCGCCGGCAACCGCTCTGCTCCGACAGCCGTGGTCATCGTGCGCGTACGCCGTCCGTGACGGCGACCCCCGGCGGTCCACCCGTCCTCGTCCTCGGGGTGCGCCGCTCGGGAACGACACTGCTACGCGTGATGCTCGACCGGCACTCCGGGCTCGCCGTTCCCGACGAGTCGTACTTCGTACCACAGCTTGCCGACCGCCATTTCCGACACGTCGAGCCCGACGAGTTCGTCGACGACCTGAGCAGGATCGACACGCTCGCGGAATGGGACGTGCCGTTGGACAAGGTGCGCGCACGCCTGACCGAGCGGATGCCGATCGGAGCAGCCATCGCGAGCGTGTATGCGGTCTATGCGGGGGAGCGCGGCAAGGCGCGCTGGGGCGACAAGACCCCGATGTACATGCAGAACCTGCGCCTGCTCGAGCGGCTGTTTCCGGACGCGCTTTTCGTCCACCTCATTCGCGACGGACGCGACGCAGCGCTGTCGTTCCTCTCGATGCCGAAGGGGTTGATGACGCAGGCGTGGATGCAGCCGCGCGACACAGCGGGGTTCGCGTGCCAGTGGCGTACCGAGGTGAAGGCAGCGCGGCGCCTGGGCCGCCGTGTGGGAGGCGAGCGCTACCTCGAGGTGCGCTACGAAGACCTCGTCGGGGACGTCGAGTCGGTGCTGCTCCGCATCTCCGAGTTTGCCCGGCTTCCGTACGAGCCGGCCATGGCCGACTACGCGGGCAACGTCGACGTTTCGGCCAAGCCGCACCAGCAGAGCCTCCGGCGTCCTCTGACCGCGGGCCTGCGCGACTGGCGGGTGCAGATGTCTCCAGAGGACGTCGGCGCCTTCGAGCAGGTGGCGGGCGACCTTCTCGACGAGCTCGGTTACGAGACTCACGAAAGGCCCGACGCGGCCGGGAGGATCAAGCGCGTTTCCTACGTGACGCGCGCCGCGGCCTGGCGGGCGGCCAGCTTCGGGCTACGGCGCTCGCCCTTGTGGCGCCGTCGTCACCCGCCCCTGCGCTGATTTCTTGCTCGCCTGCCGCTTCTGGGCACGCTGCAGGGCGAGGATCTGCGGGCTCCGTCGTCCGTGCCACGCCATCACGATTCCGTTCAGCGTGAAGAAGTAATGCCTCTCGGTGACGATTCCCGGCGAATACTTTCCGATGTTCAGGCGCCAGAGGATCTTGCCGTCCGAGACGCGCAGCGCGAACGTGCGCGCCGCGAGCGTGGAGGTGAAGACGAGGTTCCCGGCTACGAACGAGCCGCCGAGAATCTTGCCGCCGAGGTTCCGGCGCCACAGCAGCTGTCCGTTGCTCGCGCGAAATGCGCGCAGGCCTCCGTCGAAACCGCCGATGAAGACGCGGCCGTGGGCGATCGCCGGAGTGGAATAGCCCAGTCCACCCACCCGCGCTGTCCAGATCAGGCGCCCGCTGCTCGCGGAAACCGCATAGATCTTTCCGGAGCGGGCGATGGTGAAGACGCGCCGCCCGTCGGTCGACGGGCTCGCGTAGAAGCTCTCGTAGCGAAGGACGTCGCGGCGAAAGTATCTGTCCCAGAGCTTGTGCCCGTCGCTGACTCGCAGGCAGAAGATCGAACCTGCGTATGTCGAGGCGAAGAGGCGGTTGCCGGCGATCGAAGGGCTGGAGTTGATTCGACCGCCCGTGTCGTACGCCCACTTCACTCGACCGGTGCGCACGTACACGGCGAAGACTCGTCCGTCCGTCGCGCCGAAGTAGACGACGCGCCCGATCGCGACCGGCGACGACTCGATCTTGGCGTTGACGTGCAGCCGCCAGAGCAGTTGGCCGTTGAAACGGTTGTACGCCGTCACATTCCCGTCATGCGAGCTGACGATCAGCCGCGGGCCGGCGATTGCCGGCGTCGAGGGCTTCTTGGCTCCGAAGCGCTGCCAGATCCTGTGCCCGTTGTGCGAGTCGAGGGCGACGGTGCGGCCACCGAAGGTGTTCACGTACAGGATCCCGCTGCAGTAGCTGGGCGGGTACTCGATGTAGCTGCCCAGGCCGACCACCCAGAAGTGCCGCAGTGGGAGGCCGATGTCGAGGCCGGGTCGTGACAGGGTCCGGGCGGGATCGCCGCCGAAGCTGTCCCAGCAGCGTTTGTCGTCGACGAGGTGATAGCGACCTTTCTTCTTCTTCGGCTGCGTCGGGACGGCCACGTTCGTCGCGACGGACGCTGTGACGCCGCTCAGCTTCGTGTCCAGCTTTCCTCCCGGCCGCTCACGCGACTTGAGGAAGTAGGCCACCCCCGCGCCCGCGACGAGCAGCACGAGGACGGCGACGACGAGAAGGATCCGACGGCGCACCGGGCGGAACTAGTCTGCCAGCGGGGCCTGGTGTTGGAGCTCGGGAGCCGTTCGTCGCGATCCGCCGTCCTGCGCAGGCTCGGTGAGCTTCGCCGGTTTGCGCGGGCCCGGCGAGGTTTCCGTTTCCTGCGGAAGAGCGACCCAGGCCCATGCAGCGAGCGCCATCACGCCCCACACGATCGGGTCCTCGAAGAAGCCCGCGTAGAAGAGCGAGTGCACGAACAGGGCGAGGAAGACCGCGGACGCTCCCAATCCGAGAGCGCGATTCGAGCGCTTCAGCAGGAGAAGCAGCCGCGTCGCCCCGGCAAGCAGTGCTGCATAGGCTAGGAGGCCGAGGACGCCGAGCTCCGCGGCGACCGTCAGCGGCGTGGTGTGCGAGCGGTCACGCTTCGCAGACAGCTGTGTCTTCGCTTCGTCCTTGCTCGCCTGTGGCTGGCCGCCGATCCCAACGCCGACGAAGGGATGATTGGTGAAAACGACCCAGGTCACCCGGGCGAGCCGCGTCCGGCCACTCGTCGCCTGGCGTGCCGAGTCGTTCACTGCCGTAGCGGCGACGAACGCCGCTCCGGCGAGGACGAACGCGACACCGCCCACGAGCAACACGCGCCGCATTCTCGGTCCTCCGAGCGCGAACGACACGGCCACGGCGACCGCGAAGAGCGCGACGAAGCTCGACTGCGAGTACGAGAAGAGCAGCCCTGCCCACAGAAAGGCGATGAGCGCCGCTCCGGCCCAGAAGCCAATGCGGCCGAGCCAGACCGCGACGAGGAGAACGGCGATCGCGATCACGACGTGTCGCCCGAAGATGCTTGGATCCTTGAAGAGCGACGTGACGCGGAAGTACGTCGTGTACGCATTCGCACGTGCGACGTCCCCGGCGAGGAGGTGTCCGTGCGTCAGGCGCTGAAAGAGCGCAACCGCCGAGAACAACCCGGCCAGCGCGACGAGTGTGGTCGCGAGCGCGCGCGGATGCCACGAACGGAAGGGCGACCGCGCAACCGCGACGACGAGCGCGGAGAACGGAAAGAGGAAGAAGAGGAGCTCGATGGTGCCCTGGCGCAGGTCGCGGGTCCAGAGCAGCGAGAGCCCGGCGAGGGCCACGAACGTTCCGGCGGGCACGGCCAGGAGCGGCGGCAGCGGCTTTCCAACATCGCGCCGCAGTGCGCGAAACAGGAGCGCGAGGAAGGCGGCCCCCAGGACGACGTACAGCGGCACGAGCAAGTAGGCCTTCTGCGAGCCGATCGAGACGGAGATCCGAAAAGGGGCCACGGCGAGGAGAGCGATCGGGACGATCGCCGGGTAGCGAGAGAGCGCCACTGCGCCTGCACCGACGACGAGAACGCCGACAACGAGGGCAGCGGCATGGCTCGCAGGACTGACGAGCAGCTTGAGATCCGCCCCAGGTATGAGGGCGGCCGCGAGGGTCGCCTCGCCGACCGCGGTCACGGCCAGTCCGGCCAGGAGCTGAGCGCGCGTGCGCGAGAGGAGCATCGCCGCCGCCCCCAGCCCGCCGATTACCGCAGACAGCTGAGCCAGGTCGCCATGGGGCATGAGGAACAAAGACTACGGGGGTCGTGATAGGAAGGGCCGCGTGATCGGAGCCTGGAAGCGCGTCCTCGTGCTCGCGCCTCATACCGACGACGGCGAGTTCGGCGCCGGCGGGACGATGACGCGCCTGGTGGAGGAGGGGGCAGAAGTCCGCTACGTGGCGTTCTCGATCGCCACCCGGTCGCTGCCGGAAGGCTTCCCACCGGACACGCTGGCCCAGGAGGTGAGGGCGGCCACCGCCGAACTCGGCATCTCGGCCGAGAACCTGACCGTGCACGACTTCGACGTGCGGACGTTTCCGCAGCACCGACAGGACATCCTCGAGCTGCTCGTCGCGCTCTGGGAGGACTGGCGTCCCGATGCTGTCTTCCAGCCGAGCCTGCACGACATCCACCAGGACCACCAGGTGATCGCGGCGGAAGGCCTGCGCGCGTTCAAGCGCACGACGATCCTCGGTTACGAGATCCCGTGGAACAACTTCGACTTCGCCTACCAGGCGTACTTCGCGCTGCAAGAAGCGCATGTCGAGAAGAAGGTCGCCGCCCTGTCGAAGTACGCGTCCCAGCAGCACCGCCGCTACAGCGACCCGGAGTACATCCGGAATGTCGCCCGGACCCACGGAATCAACGTGAACCGTGAGTTTGCAGAGGTTTTCGAGGTCTACCGGGTCGTCACCTGATCTCCGTCTGGCACTCTCGCTTGAATCCGTACGTCATCTCGCCCACAACCGAAGGAGCCCAATGGCCCTGACTCAGACGCAACTCGCAAGCGAAGTCGCCGATCGAAGCGGCCTGACCAAGAGCGACGCCAAGGCCGCATTGACGGCATTGGAGGAAATCGTCCTCGAGCAACTCGCGGACGCCGAGAAGGTGCGCATCGGCGGCGTCGTTCAGCTGGTCGTGCGCGTCAAGGAGGCGACGAAGCCGCGCCAGGGTCGCAATCCCGCGACCGGCGAGGAGATCACGATTTCGGCGAAGCCCGCCTCTGTCGCGCTCAAAGCACGGCCGCTGGCGAAGGCGAAAGCGGCGCTGCCCTCAGTGCAGAAGGCGCGCAAGCGCCTCGCGGCCTAAGTCGTCTTTCCTCGGGCCCCGGTGGTGAGGGATCCCGCCGGGGCCTGCTCCTCACGAGTTGTCCGGAGACCAGAACTCGAGCAGGTTCCCATCCGGGTCGTAGAAGTAGTAGGACGTCGCGTTCATCCAGTCGAACCGGGTCGGGCCGTAGACCGCTGTGCCGCTATCCCGCACGTGTTCGACCGCTGCGTCGAACCGCTCGCGTGGCACCTCGAGTGCGAGATGGACGTTGCCGAAGCGATGTCCCGGCGGATGTGGCGAGTGCTCTTCGAACAGAAGTGAGCCCTTGTGCAGCGCGATGCGCTGCGCCTGCTCGCCGTCTCCTGCGAAAAACCACGCCCACTCGTCGTCGGCCGGGCTTTCGGATGCGAGCCCGACCACCTCGCGATAGAACTTCGCCGCGCGCGGCACGTCCTCGACGATCAGCACCAGCTCTGCAAGGCCGGTTGTGAACAGACTCATACGCCTGGGAACGTTCCGCGCTGGCAGGCTGTTCCCCTGGGATTATCGGAAGACGACGTCTGCGACAGCGTCGTCGATCGCCTGCAGTGTTGCCTCGCCGAGCTCGATCCCGGAGGCACCCGCGTTCTCCTCGACCTGCTCGGGCCGCGAAGCTCCGACGATCGCCGACGCGACGTTCTCCTGGCGGAGCACCCACGCGAGCGACAGTTGGGCCATGGTGATGCCGAGCCCTGCTGCGATCGGGGCGAGGCGCTGCACGGCGCGCAGCACGTCGTCGTCGCGGAAGCGGTCCATCGCCCAGCCCATCTGGTGCGACGCAGCGCGGCTGCCCGTCGGCGGTTCCTCGCCGGGCTGGTACTTCCCGGTCAGCGTGCCCTGAGCCAGGGGCGACCAGACGATCTGTGAGATGCCGTTTTCCTTGCAGAGTGGAATCACTTCGCGTTCGGGGACGCGGTACAGGAGTGAGTACTGCGGCTGCGAGGAGACGAACTTCTCGACCCGCGGGACCAGTGCGAGCGCGGCACGGATCTGATCCGGAGTCCACTCGCTGAAGCCGAGGTAGCGAGCCTTCCCCTGGCGCACGACCTCGGTGAGCGCCTCCATCGTCTCCTCGAGCGGCGTGTCCGGGTCGTAGCGATGACACTGATACAGGTCGACGTAGTCCGTGCGCAGACGGGCGAGTGACGCATCGATCTGCTTGAAGACCTGTTCACGTGACAGGCCGCGATCGCCGTTCATCGGGAAGTAGAGCTTGGTCGCGAGGATGTACGAGTCTCGGGGTCGCGGGGCGAGCACCTCGCCGAGGAATTCCTCCGCGCCGCCTTGCGAGTAGACGTTCGCCGTGTCGATGAAGTTCATCCCGAGCTCGAATGCCTTGGCGACGCAGGCCTCGGCCTGGGCGTTGGAGACGCCGCCGCCGAAGGTCAGCCAGGAGCCGAGGCTGATTTCGGAGACGTCGAGGTCACTGGAGCCGAGGCGGCGGTAGCGCACAGGGAAGCTCTAGCATCTCCGGTCGTGCGTACGCGGCGATTGGGAATGGAAGGGCCCGAAGTCTCCGTCGTCGGCCTAGGCGGCAACAACTTCGGGATGAGGGTCGATCTCGAGGGAACTCGTGCCGTCGTCGACGCGGCCCTCGACGCCGGCGTCACGCTGTTCGACACGGCCGACATCTACGGCGGCAAGGGTGGCAGCGAGTCTTTCCTCGGGGAGGTCCTCGCAGGCCGGCGCGACCGCGTCGTGATCGCGACGAAGTTCGGCGGCGACATGGGAGACGGAACCGAGGCGCGCGGTTCGCGTGCGTACATCCTCAAGGCGATCGACGGGTCACTCGAGCGGCTGCGCACCGACGTGGTCGATCTCTACCAGTACCACACTCCCGACAACGTCACGCCGTTCGAGGAGACGTTCGGCGCGCTCGACGAGCTCGTGCGCACAGGGAAGGTGCGCTACGTGGGGCACTCGAACCTGAACGCCGCGCAGGTCGAAGAGGTCGACGCGATCTGCCGCGAGCGCGGTTTTGCGCGGCCCGTGAGCGCTCAGAACCAGTACTCGCTCCTGCGCCGTGAAGCGGAGGAGGAGTTGCTGCCGACGTGCGAGCGGCTCGGCATCGGCGTCCTCCCGTTCTTCCCGCTGGCGAGTGGGTTGCTGACCGGCAAGTACCGACGGGGTGAGCCGCGCCCGCCTGGCACGCGGCTGTCGGACCGGGAAGGAGTCTTCACGGACGAGACGTTCGAGCGGCTCGAGGCGCTGGAGGAGTTCGCGCAGGAGCGCGGCCTCGCTTTGCTGCAGGTCGCGATCGGCGGCCTGCTGGCGCAGCCGGCGATCGCGTCTGTGATCGCGGGCGCGACGAAGCCCGAGCAGGTGCGCGCGAACGTCGCGGCTGCCGAGTGGGAGCCGACCTCGGAGGACCTGGCGGCCTTGAACAGCCTCCGTTAGCCGCGGCGCGAGATCAGGCGGCGGAGATTGTGGCTCTGAGCCACTAAGTCGCGGCGATGTGGTCCCGCCAGGACCACTGCGGCTCGTAGCCGAGCAGCTTGCGTGCCTTCTCGATCGAGAGCAGCGTGTCGAAGTCGCCCGCCGTGGGTTGATACGGCACCGCGGGGTAGACCTCGGCCATCAACTCGCGGCTTGGACGGTTCATGACGGTGTCCGCGGCGGCAACGATGAAGTGCTCGGCGCCGATCTCCGCCTCGAGCGCGAGTCGGCAACTCTCGGCGACGTCGCGCGCGTCGACATAGCCCCATAGATTCCAGCGGCGCAGGTTCGGGTCGTTCCAGTAGGACGGAAAGCCCTCGTAGTCGTGAGGCTCCATGATGTTCGAGAACCGAAGCGCGACATAAGGCGTTCCGGTCCACCGGTACAGCTGGCGGCCGAGCTCTTCCGAGAGCACCTTCGAGACCGCGTAGCTGGATTCCGGGTACGCCGGGTGATCCTCGTCGATCGGTGCGTATGCCGGCTGCTCGCGTTCGAAGGGCAGGCCTAAGATCGTCTCGCTCGACGCCCAGACGACGCGGTGTAGCCCGACCAGTCGCGCCGCCTCGAAGACGTTGTACGTGCTAAGCATGTTCGTCCGGAAAGTGGTCTCCTCGGTGCGGATTCCCGACGCAGGGATTGCCGCAAGGTGAACGACGGCATCCTGGCCCGCCAGGCACTCGACCGTCTGGCCGTACTCGGTCAGGTCGGCGAGCAGAGACGGTGCGGACGATTCGGTGGGCGAGACGACGTCGACCGCGAGCACGTCGTGGTCGTGCTCGAGCAGGGTGCGGACGACTGCCCGTCCGGCCTTTCCGCTCGCGCCCGTGACGACGATTCTTGCCATGGCTAAAGCCTACGAGCAGTCGAGTGTTCCATTCGGCCACTGTCTTTGGGTCAGACCCCCAGACATGTCGCGATGGGACAAAACGGCTGCAAACCGCAATCTTTAGTGTCGCGAAAGAGGTGTCACGCCGGTGTGCCCGGATCGTGACGATTGGAGGTCGGAGTGGCAGGGCTGGGCAGAATCGGCGCGATGGGTCGTCCCCGCGCCAAGCACGAACTTCCCGCTGCGGTCGTCGACGTGGGTTGGGTCAACGGGCTGGCGGCGATTCGCTCGCTCGGGCGCACGGGCATCCGCGTGCTCGCGGTCGATCACCGTCCGAGCGCGCTCGGCTTTCG
>JALYLY010000052.1 GCA_030773975.1 Actinomycetota bacterium
CGACCCCATGCGTCTCCTACAGCTCGAGGTGGGCGAGGTCTAGCTCGTCGACGCGCTCGAGCGCAGCGAGCGCGATTGCGAGGTCCTGGATCGCGAGGCCGGTCGAGTCGAAGATCGTGATGTCGCCGTCGGACGTCCGCCCCTCGGCTGTACCGATTAGGACGTCACCGAGCTGCGACACGTCGTCACGCGTGAGCACACCGGCCTCGACCGCGTGTACGAGCTCCCCGTTGTGGCTCGCCTGTTCCCAGTCGTCGCAGAAGACACGGACGCGCGCCAGCTCTTCGACCGCGATCTCTGCCTTGCCCGGGCCGTCGGCTCCCATGAGGCTCGCGTGCTGTCCGGGACGCAGTGACCCTTCTTCGAGCAGGATGTTCTTGCCCGGCGTGACCGTGATGAGGAGATCGGCGGCGAGCGCTTCGTCTCGACCGAGCGCGACTTCGGCTCCTAGGCGCTCGGCCACTGACTCGGCGCGCGCTCGGTCGATGTCCCACAGCTGTACGCGGCGGCCCCGCGCAATGAACGTCTGCGCTGCGGCTTCACCGTTCACGCCGGCTCCGATGACCGCCGCCGTTTCCGCATCCGCTCGCCCGAGCGTCTCGGCAGCGAGCACCGCCGCTGCGCCGGTGCGCAGAGCGGTCACCGCCCCCGCGTCGAGCACGGCCTTCGGCATTCCGTTCGTCGCGTCGGAGAGCAGCACGAGCCCGGTCACGGTCGGCAGACCTTGCGCAGGATTGCCTGGGAACGACGTCACCCACTTCAGCAGCGCGTGGCCCGCACCCAAGGCCGGCATCGCGCGAAAGTCGCCTTCCGGATAGGCGGGCACGTAGACCTTCGGCGGCATCGTCCACTCGCCGCGCGCATAGGCGACGAACGCGTCCCGCACCGCCTCGAGCGCACGCTCGGGCGAGACCGCCTCGCGCACCTGTGCCCCGTTGAAGAACGGGATCACCGTGACCAGCCGCCCGTATCGCCCTTGTACGTTCCCGCGAAGAGCGCACGTGGTGTGCGCACGATGATCTTCAGGTCGAGCCAGGGGGAGCGATGTTCCACGTACCAGACATCCAGCTCGATCCGCTCGTCCCACGGCAGTCGCGCGCGGCCCTGGATCTGCGCCCACCCGGTAATGCCGGGCCTCACTTCGAGTCGGCGCCGCTGCCGCGGCGTATAGCGCTCGACCTGGTACGCGAGCGTGGGGCGGGGGCCGACGAGGCTCATGTCGCCGCGGACGACGTTCCAGAGTTGCGGCAGCTCGTCGATCGAGAGCCGCCGCAGCAGTCGACCGGCGCGCGTGATGCGCGGATCACCCTCGTTGACCGCGAAGCCGGCGCCCCTCCGCTCCGCCCCGACCTCCATCGTCCTCAGCTTCACGAGCTCGAACTCCTCGCCGTTCAGGCCGACTCGGCGCTGCCGGTAGAACACGGGCCCGCCGTCGTCGAGCTTGATCGCGACCGCTGCCGCGGCAAGGATCGGACTCGCCGCGGCCAGCCCGAGCCCTGCGGCTGCAGCGTCGAGCGCGCGGTTCACCGCGTTCCCTCCGCCTTGGCCCAGACCGCAGGCACGCCGAACCGCAGATACCGGACGAGCGCTACGACCGTCGCCCAGGTGACGAGCACGTAGTAGCGCGCGATCCCGACGCCGAAGGCGGCAGCGAGTAGCAGCCCAAGCTGCGCTCCGAGCACGACCTGGTACACGACTCCTTCGCGCACGAGCGCGATCGACGAGCCGAGCAGGACGAGATGCAGCAGGCCGCTCGCGTAGCGGAGATGGCGGTGCGACAGAACCTCGAGCAGATACGTTGGCCCGAGCCCGCGCAGCATCTTGCCGCGCAGGACGATCAGCCAGCAGTGCTCGAACATGCGCACCTTGCGGCGGTACTCGTCCTCGATGTCGCGCGACGGTTTCTCCGAAGCAAGCGCATCCGGGTCGTACACGGCACGCCGCCCGTGCTGGACCATCAGGTACGGCAACGCGAGGTCGTGACCGAAGCGTGGATCCACGTCGACATAGTCCGAGCGGCGCACGGTGTAGATCGCTCCGATCCCGCCCGTGATCGAGCCGAGGTCCGACTCGTTGCGGCGCAGCCAGCCCTCGAAGCGCCAGTACGCCCCTTCGCGGTTTGTCCCGTCAGCGGCCTCGTAGACACTCGAGCCGCACACGTACGCGACATCGGCGTCGGCATAGTTGCGCACGAGCTTGCGCAGCGCGTCGGGCTGCCACTGGGCGTTGGCGTCCGAGAACGCGAGGATCTCACCCTGGGTTTCACGGACGGCCCGGTTCTGGGCCGCGACCTTGCCCTCACGCGGGCAACGCAGTAGGCGCACCCGAGTTTCCCGCGCGGCCACCGCCTCGACGAGCTCGTCGGTGCGGTCGTCGGAGG
Organism: Actinomycetota bacterium; assembly: GCA_030773975.1. GTDB lineage: Bacteria > Actinomycetota > Thermoleophilia > Gaiellales > Gaiellaceae > 3-1-20CM-4-69-9. The sequence goes on from JALYLY010000052.1 coordinate 2,381, forward strand.
CGTCGGACGCGACCAGGATCTCGAGCTTGTCGGGCGGGTAGTCGAGCGCGAGCAGGTTCTCGAGCCGGCGTTCGATGACGTCTTCCTCGTCGTGGGCGGCGACGATCAGGCTGACGAACGGAGTGAAGTCCCGCTTGAGAACCGGCCGCGATCGCACGCGGGCGAGAGCCGCGGCGAAGAGCGGGTAGCCGAGCTGGGTCCAGGCCAGCGCACCCAGCGAGGACCAGAACAGAACCTTCGCGATCACCACGGGGATCGTAGTTTCAGAGATGCTTGACGGCCGTGGCGAGCTTCTCGATCGACTCTTTCGCGTCGCCGAACAGCATGACGGTCTTGGGATTCAGGAAGAGCGGGTTCTCGATTCCGGCGAAGCCCGGGTTCATGCTCCGCTTCAGGACGACGACCTGCTGCGCACTGTCGACGTTGAGGATGGGCATCCCGTAGATCGGACTGCCGGGGTTGTTGCGGGCATCGGGATTGACGACGTCGTTCGCGCCGATGACGAGAGCCACGTCGGTGCGCGAGAACTCCGCGTTCGCGTCCTCCATCTCCTTGAGCTGAGGATAGGGCACGTTCGCTTCCGCGAGCAGGACGTTCATGTGGCCGGGCATCCGCCCCGCGACAGGGTGGATCGCGTATGACACTTCGACGCCGCGCGACTCCAGGAGATCGGCGAGAGCACGAACGTCGTGCTGCGCCTGGGCGACCGCCATCCCGTAGCCGGGCACGAAGACGACTTTGCTCGCGTAGCCGAGCATCACGGCGACGTCGTCCGCGGTGGTTGAGCGAACTTGGCCGTCGGCATCCGCACCGGCAACGGCGCCTGGAGCAGAGGGAGCGAGCTGGCCGAACGCACCGAAGAGCACGTTGGCGACCGACCGGTTCATCGCTCGGCCCATCATGATCGTGAGGAACGTTCCCGACGCGCCGACGAGCATGCCGCTCACGATCAGGACGTTGTTCTCCAGCTCGAATCCGGTTGCCGCTGCTGCAAGACCGGTGAAGGCGTTCAGCAGCGAGATCACGACCGGCATGTCCGCGCCGCCGATCGGCAGGACGAAGAGGATTCCGAAGACAGACGCGCCGGCGAGGATCGCCCACATCAGCCACTGCTGCTCGCTGCCCGCGGCGATCGCGATCCCCGCCGCCAGGATGGCGGCGAAGAGGAGACCGTTGACGACCTGCTGGAGCGGGTACGTGATCGGGCGTCCGCGGATCAGCTCCTGCAGCTTTGCGAACGCGATCATCGAGCCCGAGAAGGAGATGCTCCCGATGATCGCGGAGAGCACGATCGACGAGCTGATGTCCCCCTGGAGCGTTCCCGGATCGGGTGCGTGCAGGTGGAACTCCGCGAGCGAGATGAGCGCAGCAGCGCCGCCACCGACGCCGTTGAACAGCGCGACCATTTGCGGCATGGCGGTCATGTGCACCCTGCGCGCCGCGACCGCACCGAACGTGCCGCCGGCGATCATCCCGACGATGATCTCCCAGTAGCTGTTGACGCCTTTCTGCAGGAACGTGACTACGATCGCGACGAGCATCCCGGCCGCGCCGATCTGATTTCCGCGCCGCGCAGTCGCCGGGTTCGACAGGAACCGCAACGCCAGGATGAACGTCACGATCGTGATCAGATAGAGAAGATTCGTGACCTCTCGGCTCACGTGTCTGGCTTCTTCTCCCGCTTCTTGAACATCTCGAGCATGCGGTCGGTGACGACGAAGCCGCCCACGACGTTCGCCGACGCCAGCACGACGGCGATCAGCCCGATGACGCTGGTGAGCGTGTCCTTGTGGTCGAGGCCCGCGACGAGCATCGCGCCGACGATGACTATGCCGTGGATCGCGTTCGTTCCCGACATCAGCGGCGTGTGCAGCAGCGTCGGCACTTTGGAGATGACCTCGAAGCCAAGGAAGATCGCGAGCACGAGGATCGTAATCTCGAAAGTCAACAGGAGCCCGTGACTCACGCGGCCGCCACTTTCTCGCGGGTCACGCACGCACCGGCCGTGATCTCGTCGTCCCAGTCGAGCGCGAGCTCGCCCTCCGGCGCAAGGTGCTGCAGCAGCGCGCTGACGTTCCGGGCGTACAGCTGGCTCGCATGGAACGGCATCGTCGACGCGAGATTCGTCAGTCCGACCAGCGTCACACCGTCCCGTTCGACGATCTCGCCCGGCTCGGTCGATTCCGCGTTGCCACCCGCTTCGGCTGCGAGATCGACGATCACGGAGCCGGGGCGCATCCGGGCAATCGCCGCCGCCGGGATCAGCTTCGGCGCTGGCCGGCCGGGAATGAGCGCGGTCGTGATCACGACGTCGTAGTCCGGGATCCGCTCCGCCAGCTCCTCTTGTTGTCTGCGCTGCTCGTCCGCGCTCAGTTCGCCGGCGTAACCGCCGGCAGTCTCCTCGCCGCGCACGCCGAGCTCGAGGAACGTCGCCCCGAGACTCTCGACCTGCTCCTTCACCACCGGCCGCACGTCGAAGCCGGCGACGACCGCGCCGAGCCTGCGTGCCGTCGCGATCGCCTGCAGCCCTGCCACGCCGGCTCCGAGCACCAGCACCTTCGCCGGAGCGACCGTGCCGGCCGCGGTCATCAGCATCGGGAAGAACCGGGGGAGGCGCTCCGCAGCCAGCAGCACGGCCTTGTAGCCGGAGACGGTCGCCTGGGAGGAGAGTGCGTCCATCGATTGCGCGCGTGTGGTGCGCGGAATCGACTCCATCGCAAAAGCCTGCACGCCGCGCTGCCCCAACACTTCGATTCCTGCTGGATCCGTGAGCGGCTCGAGGAACCCGATCAGCACCTGCCCACTGCGCAACCGTTGCACTTCCTCATTCGTCGGCTTGCGCACCTTGACGACCGCGTCCGCGTCCCACGCCTGATCCGCAAGCTCTGCGCCCGCCTCACGGTACGCATCGTCGGGAAACGAGGCGGCAGTCCCGGCGCCGCGCTCGACCACCACTTCGAACCCGCTTGCTACCAGTTTCGAGACGGCTTCAGGGACGAGCGCCACTCGACGCTCGCCCGGCTCGACCTCCCGCGGAACGCCGATTCGCACGGCGCGATCTTACGTACCCTGCCCGGCCTTGACCCATTTCATCGTGCACTACGGGCTCTGGTTCCTGTTCGGGATCGTCTGCCTCGAGTCCGCAGGCCTCTGGGTTCCGGGAGAGACCGCGCTGATCGCAGCAGGCGTCTACGCGTCCAAGGGCCACCTCTCGATCACCGCTGTGATCGTCATCGCAGCCGTAGCGGCGATCATCGGGGACAACATCGGCTACTGGCTCGGACGCGAGTTTGGCCGCCGGCTGATCTATCGCTACGCCTGGATCAAACGGATCGCCGATCGGGTAATGCCCCCGGCCGAGCGGTTCTTCGAGAGGCACGGCGGCAAGGCCGTCTTCTTCGCACGCTTCTTCGGCGGTGTTCGCGTAACAGGCGCGTGGATGGCTGGGATCACGCGCATGTCGTGGTGGAGGTTCCTCTTCTGGAACGCGCTCGGGGGGATCGTCTGGGCCGCCGCTGTCGGGCTCATCTCGTTCTACGCCGGCAAGGCCGCCGCTGATGCGATCACGCGCTACGGCGTGTACGGAGGGATAGCCATCGGCGTCATAATCGTGCTTGTGATCGCAGCGCTGCACGTCGTGCGGCGCCGAGCGGAGCAGACGTGAAACCTGCCATTTGCTTGATGGTGCTATGCGCAATACTCGCCGGCCGGGCGACCGCGGCGGCCCCCGTGCCCGCGTTCGACCATGTCGTCGTGATCGTCTTCGAGAACAAGGAGGCGGCGAGCGTCCTCGGCAATCGCGCAGCTCCGACGTTCGAATCCTACGCACGGCGCTACGCGAACCTCACGCGCTACTACGGCGTGACGCATCCTAGTCTGCCCAACTACCTCGCGCTCGTCTCGGGCTCGACGCAGGGGATCACCACCGACTGCACCGACTGTGTCGTCGACACGCAGAGCCTGGCGGACACGATCGAGGCTTCGGGCCGGACGTGGAAGACCTATGCCGAAGGCCTGCCTGCGCCCGGGTTCCTCGGCGCCTCCAAGGGCCGCTACGCGAAGAAGCACAATCCGTTCGCCTATTTCCGTGACATCGCAGATGATCCGGCCCGCCGTGCGCGGCTCGTACCGCTTACCCGTTTGGCCCCCGATCTTCGTGCGGGAGCGCTACCCAGTTTCTCGCTCGTCGTTCCCGACCTTTGCCACTCGATGCACGACTGCTCGGTCTCCGTCGGCGACGCGTGGCTCCGAAGCCAGGTCGGGAAGTTCCTCAAGCTGCCGAAGACGGTCGTGTTCTTCGTTTTCGACGAGGGCCGCACACGTACCCGCGGAGGCGGCCACACAGCGGCGCTGGCGCTCGGGACGACGGTTCGGCCGGGCTCTCGCTACACCGGCCTGACCAGTCACTACGGCATCTTGCGGACGGTCGAGCAGGCGTGGGGGCTGCCGCTCCTCGGACACTCGGCTCACGTGGGGCCGATCACCGGCATCTGGCGCTAAAGGGAAACGCGGAGCGGCCTGGAATGGAGTCGAGCCGATGCTGGCCGATCTCGCCTCCGCGCTCGCTGCGCGCGATCCCTCGACAGCTGCGCACTGCGCGCGCGTGACCTTCCTGTCGAGACGCCTTGCGGGCTGGCTTGGCTGGGACGAGCGGCAGCTCCGAACGCTGGAGGTCGGAGCGCCGTTGCACGACATCGGCAAGGTCACGATCTCCCAAGCGCTCCTGCGCAAACGAGGCCCCCTGCTGCCCCATGAGCTCGCCGAGATCCGGACGCACCCCGCGGCGGGCGCGAAACTGATCAGCCCGGTCGGACCGGCGCGCGACGCGCTGCCGTACGTCCTGTACCACCACGAGCACTGGGACGGCGGCGGTTATCCGACCGGACGACGTGGAACGCAGATTCCCGAAGGAGCACGGCTGCTCGCGGTCGCCGATGCTTTCGACGCGATGACCTCCACGCGTCCTTACCGCCGCGCGCTGCCGACCACGCGCGCGCTCCGTGAGATCGAGCGTTGCGCCGGCTCCCAGTTCGATCCCGCCTTTGCGCATGCGTTTCTCGATGCGTGGAGCGCCGGCGCCCTCGCCGACGCGGCTGCGATGTAGCGACCTAAAGCGTCGCCCAGACCTGGAGCTTCGACTTCACCCGGCGGATGACGTCGTCGGTGTACTCGCTCGTGCCCGTATGTCCGCCGAGGTCGGCTGTGCAGATCCCCTGCGAGACGGCCTCCAGACATGCTTCACGGATCGCCCGCCCGGCCTGCTGCGCCTGCTCGTCTCCGAACGCGAGGAGCGCCGCGCCGGCGAGGATCATCGCCAGCGGATTCGCGACGTTCTTGCCGAGGAGCGAAGGAGCCGTTCCGTGCGCGGCTTCCGCCATCAACGCTTTCGGCTCGTAATCGTCTTCGAACGCGACGACCAGCGACTCGGCGCCGGCGATCGACCCGAAGAGCGGCAGCACGAGGTCGGACAGGATGTCGCCGTCGCGGTTGAGCGCCGGAATCACCAGCGGGTCGCCCGCCGAGGCGATCAGCAACGCGAAGGTTGCGTCGATGAGCTGCGGCTCGTACGGCACGTCGGGATGTCGCTCGGCCGCGGCGTCCATTTCCTCCTTCAGCATCCCTTCGTAAATCGGGCTGACCGTGTACTTGGGGCCGCCGAACACCTTCGCGCCCACCTGCTCCGCTTGTCGGAACGAGAACTCCGCCACCGCGCGGCAGATGCGCCGCTCGATGCGCTCCATGCGGAAAGCCACCTCGTCGTCTCCCGCGCCCTCGCGCCACTCTTTCGCTCCGTACGCATCTCCGACCGCCATTCGTACGATCGAGATCGGCGCATGCACGCCGCCGAGCGGCACCACGCCCGGAATGCGCCGCCCCGTCCGCACGATCACCTTCCCGCCGATCTCCTCCCGCAGGATCCGGTTCGGCGAGCCGACGTCGTCGGGCCCTTCCGGCGTGATCGTGGCCGCCTTGAGTCCGAGACCGTGCTCTCGGATCGCCTGGGCAGCCTCGTGGACGACCCTGTTCTTCGTCGACTGCCGCGAGCCCAGCGAGAGGTCGAAACGGGGAAACTCGAGCTCGAGGCCGGTCACCTCCGGGGCGAGGACGCGCAGGGCCTCCTCCAGGAGTTCCTGGCCGGTTTCATCGCCTTCCAGCACAATGATCGTTTTGGCGTCCACGGCTGAGGACACTAGCGAGGAGCAATGCCGAGGAAGGGGGGACTGAGACGCGAAGGTTCGCGCGGACGCTTCCGCTACGTCGACGCGCGCGGCAACCGCATCACGGACGAGGAGAGGCTCGAGCGGATCAAGTCACTCGTCATCCCTCCGGCCTGGAAGGAGGTGTGGATCGCAGCGAGCGCGTCGGCGAACCTGCAAGCGACGGGCATCGACGCTGCCGGCAGGAAGCAGTACCTGTACCACCAGAACTTTCGCGCACAGCAGGAGCAGGAGAAGTTCGACGGGTTGATCCGCTTTGCCGAGCGCCTGCCCGACCTGCGCGCGGCAATGTCGGAGCACATGGACAACGACGCTCTCGATCGCGAGCGCGTCTCGGCGATCGCGACGCGTTTGATCAACCACGGGTGGTTCCGCGTCGGAACCGAGCGCTATGCGCAGGAATCGAAGACCTTCGGAATCACGACCCTCCGGAAGAACCACGTGAGCGTGCGTGGGCACCGGATCGCTTTCGACTTCCGCGGCAAGCACAAATCGGTCGTTCGCACGACAGTCGTGGACGCGGAGCTGGCGGACGCCATCAAGGAGTTGCTCGCACAACCGCGCGGAATCCGTCTCTTCCGTTACGAGTGGGATGGAGGCTTGTGCGCGCTGACGGGTGCAAGGCTGAACGACTATGTGCGGGAGCACCTCGGCGAGGAGTTCACCGCCAAGGACTTCCGCACGTGGGGCGGCACGCTGCTCGCCGCGATCGCGCTCGCGGAACGCGGCCCGTCCGAGACGGAGACAGAGGCCAAGCGGGCGCTCACCGCCGTCATGCGCAAGGTGGGAAGAGAGCTCGGGAACACGCCGGCGGTTGCACGCAGCTCGTACGTCAGCCCGGCGGTGATCGACCAGTATCTCGACGGCACAACGCTCGAGGATTTCCGCCCCCGCCATTTGCGTGTCGTAGGCGCGCGCGACTTGGGCCTCGACAAGGAGGAACAGGCCCTGTTGAGCCTGCTCCGTTCCTGGCGAGTTAAGCGATCGCGGACGGCGGCCTAATTCTCAGATCCTTTGCGCTAGGCTCAAGCGCATTCAAATCGCTTGAGAGGGAGGAAATCGGTGGCACGTGTTACGAGATTGGTCTGCGACGATTGTGGCAAGGAAGTCGAGGAGGCGAAAGGCGCCGTGATGCGAATCAATTTCACGGACGCACGGCGCGGTTCGAAGCAGGCGGATCTCTGCGACACCTGCGCCGGCAAGATGCCGGGCCAGGCGGTCGCGCGACGGGGCAGACGTCCAAAGAACGCGGCTGCTTAGCCTTTCCGCTCTTGGCGCCCAGCGCGGCGGACGTCGTCTGAGCGCGAGACTAGAGTAGGTCAGTTGGGTCTGAACCTCATCACCGGCCCGGCTAACGCCGGGAAGGTGGCGCTCCTGCTCCGCCGGTATCTCGACGCGCTGCCTCGCGAGCCGTACCTGATCGTGCCGAACCGGTCGGACGTCGAGGAGCGAGAGCGAGAGCTGCTGGCCATCCAACCGGCTTTGCTCGGCGGCTCGATCGGCACCTTCGACGACCTTTTCCGTCAGATCGCCCGGGCCGGAGGCGAGACGCCACGGGTCGCGAGCGAGGCACAGCGCGCACTCATCGTCCGCCGTGCGCTCGCAGCACAGTCGCTCAATGGCCTTGGCCGCTCCGCCCGCTTTGGTGGCTTTGCTGATGCGCTCCTCACGACTGTCGGCGAGCTCGAGTCCGGGCTCCTTGACCCGAACGACTTGGAGGGCGAACTCGCGTCACTGTACGCGGCGTATCGCGGAGAGCTCGACCGCGTACACCTCTGGGACGCGGATTTACTGCGACGCCATGGAGCTCAGCGAGTGGCCAACGAGCTCGACGCCTGGAACGGCGAGCCGGTCTTCGCGTACGGCTTCGAGGACCTGACCGGCGCGGAGTGGGCGCTCCTGCAGGCACTCGCCGGCCGCAGCGAGGTGACGGTGTCGATGCCCTACGAGCCGGGGCGGGCTGCGTTCGCGTCGCTCCGCCGAACGATGGACGATCTGACCGGTCTCGCCGACGGGCGCATCGACGAGCTGCAGCCGGCGTTCGCCGAATTCGCGGAGCCGGCGCTCGCGCATCTGGAGCGCACGCTATTCGCGGAGTCCGTGTCCGAGGCGCCCGAGATCGAAGGCGCAATCCGGTTTCTCGAAAGCGCGGGCAAGCGTGGCGCGCTCGAGCTCGTCGGCGAGGAGCTTCTGTCGCTGCTCAGGTCCGGCGTTGCCGCAGAGCAGATCGGCATCGTCTGCCCGTCGCTCGAGCGCTGGCAAGCCCCGCTCGAGACCGCGCTCGGCACGCTCGGCGTTCCGTACGCGCTCGAAGCCCCTGCGCGGTTCGACAAGATGCCGTACGGCCAGGCGCTTCTGAGCCTCCTTCGGTTTGCGTGGCTGGGCGGCGGCCGTGGAGATCTCTACACATTCCTCCGCTCGCCCTACTCGAGCCTCACGCGCCAGAACGTCGACTTCCTCGAAGGACGGCTGCGCGGCCGCGCCGTCGATTCACCGGAGCGAGTGGAAGAAGAGACGATCAGGCTGCGCGACGGCCAGCCGCTGGCCATGCTCGAGGCAGTCCGTTCCGCGCCGTCCCCGCTCGACGCCGTTGCCGGCCTCACCGCCTTCATGCTGCGCGCGGCTTACGGGCTCGAGACGCCGCCGGTTGGGGAGCTCTCGCGTCAGGACATACGCGCGCACGAGGCCGTGATGCGGTTGGTCGAAGAGC
>JALYLY010000053.1 GCA_030773975.1 Actinomycetota bacterium
GGTACGCCTCGATGACCGCCGGGTTCGACTGCACCTCTTTCGGGGTCCCTTCCGCGATCTTCTTACCGAAGTCGAGGACGTGCACGCGGTTGGCGACGCTCATGACCAGGCCCATGTGGTGCTCCACGAGCAGGATCGTCAGCTCGAAGTCGTCGCGCAGCCGCCGCATGAACTTGCCGAACTGCTCGACCTCCTCGTGGCTGAGCCCGCCCGCCGGCTCGTCGAGCAGCAGGAGCCGCGGGCCCGAGGCGAGCGCCCGCCCGAGCTCGACGCGTTTCTGAGTGCCGTAGGGGAGCTCGGAGGCCAGTCGGTAACGGACCGAGTGCAGGTTCACGTAGAAGAGCACGTCTTCCGGCCGCTGCTCGCCGTGCCGGGCGTGGGAACCCACGCGCACGTTGTCGAGCACCGACATGCCTCGGAAGAGCTCGACGTTCTGGAACGTACGCGCGATTCCGCGACGAACGATTGCGCTCGGAGGCGTATCGAGCAGGCTCTCGCCGTCGAAGCGAACCTCGCCCTCGTCGGGCGTATAGAGGCGCGTGATCACGTTGAACGCCGTCGTCTTGCCGGCGCCGTTCGGCCCGATCAGCCCGACTATCTCTCCCGCTTCCGCGGTGAAGGAAACGGCATCGAGTGCGACGATGCCGCCGAAACGCTTGGAGACGTTGTCGACTTCCAGGAGAGGCAAGCGGTCGTAGCCTAAAGTGCTTCTCGTGCACCCAACAGCGGAGCGTTTCCAGGTGCGCCTACGGGAGCTCGGCCTCGACGCCGAGGTTCGGGAGCTCGCCGACTCCACCCGGACCGCCCGGGAGGCGGCCGACGCCGTTGGCGTCGAAGTCGGTCAGATCGTCAAGTCACTTGTGTTCGTCGACCAGGAGGCGCCGCTTCTCTGTCTCTGCGCCGGCGACCGCAGAGTCGACACGGAAAAGCTCGGCGACGGCGTGCGCCAGGCCAGGGGCGACCAGGTGCGCGAGGCGACGGGTTTCGCCATCGGCGGGGTGCCGCCGGTCGGCCATGACCGGCCCTTGCACACGATCGTCGATGCCTCCCTACGACGGTTCGAGACGGTCTGGTGTGCCGGCGGCACGCCTCACGCGGTCTTCCCCGTGGCGACCGAGGCGCTGATCGCCGCGATCCCGGACGTGGAAGTCCGCGAGATCTCCTAAAAGTCTGTGCAGGGTTCTGCCCGTGGTGCGGGTCTGCTCCTTCGAGGGGGCGCGCCTCCGCGGCGGTCGACCTGCTAGGAAGTCACGGTCGCGGCAGCGCCTCCTCGTTCTGAGCCGCGAACGCGCGTTCCGAAGGGTCTTACTCGGTGCGGCTCACGCGCACGTTCGCCCTCAGCCGGCGCTTCCGCGCTCGCTCGAGAGGGAGACGCAGACGCCGCACTTCGGACGCATTCCCTTCTGACTGCGCGGCCTCAATCTGACCCAGCAACGTGAGGAACCGCTGGTGCAGCGCGATCTCCTCGGCTCTCGGCTCGTCACCGTGTTCGAACTCGCGACTCATGCTCAGGGCCGCATCCCTCAGGGCAGCGTGGGCCGGTCAGCCATCCTCGCGCCTGTGTCCTGCGGCGATCTGCTCGAGCTGCTCACGGTCGATCTCCTCGGCGGGGACTCCAACAACCTTGCCTGCGGTCTTCGCGCGCAAAGTCGCAGTGCGAGCGCCATCCTCGAGCTGCGAGCGCTCACCCACGATCGCGCCCGGGCCGAGCTCTCCCACCACCTCGCCGTCGACGACCACCTCGAGCACCCCGTCGAGGACCAGGTACACGAGATTGGAGCCCTCCTTCGCGTCTCCCTGTTCGACGAGGATGTCGCCCGGCGACAGGCGCTGCGGACGCCGCTTGCCGTCGCCACCCATGATCTCCAGCGAGAGATCGCGTTCCAGCGCCGTCTCGACAGCGGTGACGACCGCAGGAGAGTCCTCGCTGCCCCAGGGCGTGTTCTGCTCGTGCGCCTCTCGGTACCACTTGTCGAAGTCGATCGCTCCGCTCTTTTGGACGAGCGCTCCGCCTTTGTCGTAGATCCAGTGGCGCGGGAATGGGCTGGCGCCTGCGAGCTCGTGCTCTGAAGTTCCGTCTTGGTGGATCGTGAGCGCGAGGGTCGTCCAGGCGATCGCCGAGTTGATCTGGAAGTAGGGCTTGCCCCGCACGCTTCTCGGTGCCGGCATGCCCGTACGACCTCCCGCGGTCTGCGTAAAGCGCACCCACCCGTCCCCGACCTCGCTGTTCTGGAGCGTCGGCATGGCAACGGCAGGGACGGCAATCTCCTTCGGCCCCAGATTCAGCCTCGTCAATCCGATCCGCCCGCGGCCCGCGTGCCCGTAGTCAAGGATCTTGCCGTCCTCGACCTCGACCCACGCCTTCAACTCGTTTGCCTCGCGGAAGAGATCGGCCCGGTGCATCGTGTCGATGTTGTCGACGCGATCGGGCGGCGGTGAGTCGTAATGGGCAACGCCGAGCGTGAACGGAAGCTTCGGCAGCCCTTCGACTGCCTCCGACGGGATCCAAGAGATAGACGTGACGGAGGACTTGATCCGCATAGCTGCCCCTTTCGCGACATGGCTGGTTGCGGTTGAGCCTATGCCCCTCTCGCCCCGCTCACAAGATCGGCGAAGGTCAGGGAGGCGGCGCGACAGCCGCAGAGGAGAGGAGCTCCGTCAGAGCAGTGGGCTCCGTGATCGGGAGCTGGCAGGCGAAATTCTCGCAGACGTAGACCGCGGGGCGCCCGTCGACGAAATCCTTTCCCTTTAGGAGCGGGACGTCCTCGCTCGGACCGAACGCGACGACCGCATTCGGATCGAACGGGGCGAGAGCGGTTCGCGCGACTTCGGCGTCCGGCCCGCCGATCACCGCCAACTCCTTCGGGCGGGAGAAGTACAGATCGAGAGCGTTCAGCGCGTGACCGAACGCCGACGGCGCCTGCGGCAGGAGCCGCGCGACGAACCTGAAGACGCCCACGGCCTGCCGCTCGAGCTCAGGCTCGCCCCACAACCGCGCGAGGCGCAGGAGGACGTACGCGAGCATCGAGTTTCCGGACGGCGTGGGATGGTCGTCGAAATCCTTCTTGCGAGCGACGAGCCGCTCACCGTCGCTCGCCGTGAGGAAGAAGCCACCATGTTCGTGATCGCCGAAGAGCTCGACCGCGAGGAGCGCGAGCCGCCGCGACTCCACGAGCCACCGCAACTCTCCCGTCGCGACGTGCAGCTCGTAAAGGCCGTTGGCCACGTCCGCGTAGTCCTCGAGCACGCCTGCGTGCTTCGCCTGGCCCGCGCGCCAGCTGCGAAAGAGGCGTCCCTCCGCAGTCGAAAGCGGACCGAGGAGGAAGGCCGCGAGTGTACGGGCCGCTTCGAGATAGTCGGCTCGGTCGAGACGGCGGCCCGATTCGGCGAGCGCCGCCAGCGCAAGCCCATTCCACGACGCGATCGCCTTGTCGTCGCGAAGCGGCTTCGGCCGCTGCTCCCGCTCCTCGAAGAGCCGCGCACGAGTCTCACGATCGAGTTCGCCCCGAATGATGAAGCGCCCTTGCTCGAACGGCTGCAGCAGCTCCGGCGGAACGTCGTCCGCCTCCGTCCACGTGTAGGTCAGGCCTTCCACGCCCTCGGTGTCTGCGTCCTGCGCGGAGGCGAAACCGCCTTCCGGCAACCGCAGCTCCCGCAGCATGTAGTCGATCGTCTCTTCGGCGACCTCTCGGTAGCGCTCGTTCCCGGTCACGAGCCAGCCGTGAAGATACGCGGGCACGAGCAGCGCGTTGTCGTACAGCATCTTCTCGAAGTGCGGCACGAGCCACTCGCGGTCGACCGAGTAACGGTGAAAGCCACCGCCGACGAGGTCGTACATGCCGCCGAGCGCCATGCCGTCCAGCGTTTTCGTCGCCGGCTCGAGCTCGCCGCGGCGCAATAGGAACTCGAGCACCGATGCCGGTGGGAACTTCGGTGCATTGCCAAAGCCGCCCCAGACCGGATCCAACTGCCGCCGCAGCGCGAGCGCCGCATCCGCTAGGACCGACGAGGTGAGCGGCTCGAGTGACGGCTCGGCCACGCGGCGAAGCTGCTCGGTGATCGCACCCGCGTCGCGCTCGATGTCCGCGCGCCGATCGCGCCACGCCTCCGCTACGGCCTGGATAAGTTGCCTGAAGCTCGGCAGACCGTGACGCGGCTCGGGCGGGTAGTAGGTGCCGCCGAAGAAAGGCTCGCCCGTCGGCGTGAGAAAAACGGTCATGGGCCAGCCCCCGTGACCGGTCAGCGAGACGACCGCATCCATGTACACGGAGTCGACGTCCGGCCGCTCCTCGCGGTCGACCTTGACCGGGACGAAGTGCTCGTTCAGCAACGCCGCGGTGCCCGCGTCCTCGAACGACTCGTGCGCCATCACGTGGCACCAGTGGCAGGCCGCGTAGCCGACGGAGAGGAGGATCGGCCTGTCTTCTTCACGCGCGCGCGTGAGTGCCTCTTCTCCCCACGGATACCAATCCACCGGGTTGTCGGCGTGCTGCAAGAGGTACGGGCTCGTCTCCTGGGCGAGACGGTTCACGTAAGCACCGTAGCTAGGTCAGCTAGTGGCGGAAGCGGCGCCACGCCTCGACGGCCACGGTGATCAGCGCCGCGATCCCCAACGCGACCAGCAGCGCGTAGATGGGCTGGTCTTCGAACAGGCGCCCGCCGAGATAGCCGAGCAGCCCCCCGTACACCGCCCAGAGGATCGCAGCGACGAACACGTAGGGCGCGAACCTCGTAGGCCAGCGTAGGCGCACGAGCCCCGCTGTAAAGGTCGTCGCGGTGCGACCGCCCGGGATGAACCGCGCGACGACCAGGACGTAGCTGCCTCGTTCCTTGAGGAAGTTCCGAGCCCAGTCGAGCCTGCCCTGCGCGACCTCACCCCTGAAGAACCGCCTCACGGCGGGCCGGCCGAGCCAGCGGCCGACCACATAGGACGCGTTGTCCCCGGTGAACGCGCCCGCGGCGGCGAACACGATCACCAACTCGAGCGAAAGCTGGCCGCGGGCGGCCTGGATACCGCAGACGATCAGGGCCGTCTCGCTGGGGAACGCGGGAATCAGCGCGTCGCCCGCGCAGATCCCGAGGAGCAGCGGATACGTCCACAGCGATCCGGTCAGCAGGTCGATGAGACCCTGGAGGAGCGCGACCGGCATTAGTGCCCCTGCCCGGCCGTCCACGCGCCGGCGCGGTAGACCTGGCCCTCGAGCCTGCGCCCGAGCAAACTCTCCAGCCAGACCGAAGTCTCGATGAGCGCGTCGAGATTCACGCCCGTCTCGATCCCTTCGCCTTCCAGTAGATAGACGAGATCCTCCGTCGCGATGTTCCCGGTTGCGCGCGGTGCATACGGACAGCCGCCGAGCCCGCCGCACGACGCGTCGAACAGCGTTGCGCCGGCCTCGAACGCGGCGACCGCATTCGCGTACCCGGTGTTGCGGGTGTTGTGCAGGTGCACTCCGGGAGCGTGAGTCCGTTCGACGAGGTCGCGCACCTGCCGGGGGGTCGCGACGCCGATCGTGTCCGCCAGCACGACTTCGGCGGAAGCGAACCGCGCAGCCAGCTCAGCGACCACGCCTGGGTCGACGCGGCCTTCGAAGGGACAACCGAAGGCGACGCTGATCGTCAGCGTCACAGGCACTGCGGCACGCTCGATGACGCCTGCTGCGGCCGCGGCCGCCTCCTCCACGGATTGGTTCGCGTTCCGCCTGCTGAAGCTGTCGGTGGCTGCAAGCGTGAAGTTGACCCGGTCGAGACCGGCTGCGGCCAACCGGTCGTATCCCTTTTCGTTCAGCGCCAGACCGGAGTACTCGGTCCCTTTGCGACGGTGGATCGCGGCGACGACCTCTTCGGCGCCCGCCATCTGCGGCACCGCGTCGGCGCGGACGAAGCTTGCGGCCTCGACCCGCGGCAGCCCCGCGGCGGCGAGCCGATCGACGAGCTCTGCGCGGACAACCGGGGCGAGCGTCTCCGGCTCGTTCTGGAGACCGTCGCGCGGCCCCACGTCGCAGATCGTCACGGGCACGACGAGGCTACTTGGGCCGCTCGAGCTGCTTGAGGATCTCCCCCACTTCGCCCGCCAGGTCCTGCGCAAGCTCGACTTCCTCGTCCTTGAAGCGGCGTCCCTTCTCGCCGTAGACCTCGACGAGCCCCCAGGCGCCGTCTCGGCCTTCGATTGCGACCATGAGCAACGCGTCGTAACCGAGCTCTCGAAGCAGTTTCAGCTCGTTCTCGTCCGGCTCGGGATCGTCCTGCGACACCGTCTGCGGCCGCCGCTCCTCGATCACCGCTCGCGTGAGTGGATAGTCCGAGATCAGATACCCGTGCCCGAGCCGGTCCGGCTTGCCGCTCTTCTGATGCTGCATCAGATCGACGAGCAGATCGCCGATCACGCGGGAGATCGTGCAGGCAGGTGCGTCGAGCAGTTCGACATAGACGCGCGCGGTGGCTCCGAGGAGACCCGGAACGGTCTTCTCTGCACGAAGCCGCTTTCTGGCGGCGGCTACATGGCCGGGCTGATCGACGCTCATGCGCCGATCTTACGGACGCATCTACTCGTCGAAACCGGTGGCGTCGACCTTCTCGGGCTCGATCAGCACCTTGACCCTGGTCTCCTCAGGGTTCCGCCACGGATACTCGTCCTTGCCGAGGTACTTCTTCGCGAGCTTGTCGATCTGGGCGTCGGCACCCTCTTCGGTCAGCTCGGCCGGGCCGCTCACCGCCACCCATTTCCACGCATTGTTCGGATCGACCATCAGCAGCGAGGCCCGCGGGTCGCGCTCCAGATGCTTCGACTTCGCCCGCCCCCGAGCGGTATTGAAGGAGACCTTCCCGTCCTCGACATCGACCCAGACGATCGTCGAGTGGGGCGAGCCGTCCTCCCGCAGAGTGGTCGCGACTCCGACGTTGGGACTCTCGTCCAGGAACTTGCGGGGCTTCTCGTCGAGCTTCGCCATGCCTCACCTCCGGTTGTTTTGACCGACAACGACGCTACCCGCTAGCTTCTTCCCCCTATGGCTGCGCTCTTACCCGTCGGCACCAGAAAGGGGCTATTCCTCCTTCGCAGCGACGAGGACCGCAAGGAGTGGGAGCTGGAGGGCCCGCTGCTGCCAGGCTGGCCGGTGTACCACGCGATCGTCGATCCGCGCGACGGCGTCCTCTACGCGGCAACGAACAGCTTCATCTACGGCGCGACGGTGCACCGCTCGAGCGATCTGGGCCGGAACTGGGAGCGGGCGGAGGAGCTCGGTCTCCCCGAGGAATCTGGCCTCAAGCTCAACGCGACCTGGCACATCGAGCCCGGTAAAGACTCTGAGCTGTGGCTCGGCGGCGACCCGGGCGTGCTGTTTCGTTCGGACGACGGGGGGATCACCTGGGAAGTGAACCGCGGGCTCCTCGAGCACCCGACGCGCGAGAAGTGGCAGCCTGGCGCAGGCGGTATGTGCTGCCATTCGATCCAGCTCGTGAACG
The DNA here is from genome assembly GCA_030773975.1 of Actinomycetota bacterium. Lineage (GTDB taxonomy): Bacteria > Actinomycetota > Thermoleophilia > Gaiellales > Gaiellaceae > 3-1-20CM-4-69-9. Next base: position 7,462 of record JALYLY010000053.1, read on the forward strand.
GGGCGATGTACGTCGCCATCTCCGCGGCCGGTGCCTTCCGCAGCGACGACGGCGGCGACAGTTGGAAGCCGATCAACAAGGACGTCGCGGCCGACTTCCACCCGGAGGAGTACCCGGAGGTCGGCCAGTGCGTGCACAAGCTCCTTGCGCATCCGGCGCGACCGGATCGGCTCTGGCAGCAGAACCACTGCGGCGTCTATCGCTCCGACGACCGTGGCGACAACTGGGAGCGACTTGACGGAAACGGGCTGCCGTCGGACTTCGGGTTCGCGCTCGCTCTGGATGCAGAGGAGCCGGACGTCGCCTACGTGATCCCCGAGGTGTCGGGGGAGCAACACTTCACCCCCGATGGTCGGCTCGGCGTCTACCGGACCGGCGACGCCGGCGCTTCTTGGGAGCTCACTTCGAACGGGCTCCCCGACCGCGCCTGGGCAGCCGTGCTGCGAGAGGGCTTTGCGTACGACGAGGGCGGGCTCTATTTCGGAACCCAGAGCGGCTCGGTGTGGAGCGCACCGCGAGGCGGCGGCGAGTGGATCGAGGCGGCGGGGAACCTCCCACCGATCCTCTCTGTCGAAGCTGCGCGGCTCTGACGTGGCTGTGGTGCTCCTGCCCGGAGCGCTTGCCGCCGAAGCAGGCGGGCAGAAGCGATTCGAGGTCCAAGCCGCGACCGTCGGCGAGGCCCTGCGCCAACTCCCGGTCGTGAACCTCCTGTTCGACGAGGCGGACGAGCTCCGCCGTCTGGTCAACGTCTTCGTCGACGGAGTCGATATCCGCGCCGGCCGTCTTCTCCAGGAGCCACTGACCGAGCAGTCCGAAGTCCGGATCGTCGGCGCGATCGCCGGCGGCTAGCCCGCATTCCTCATCAAGACCGTCCGGGTCGGTGCCGATCCTTACCCGGTGCGGGCCATCGCGGTACTCCTCGTCGTCGTCGGCGGCCTCGCGGCGCTCGGCTTCGCGCGCCACGAGGAACGCGTGCGCGAGCAGGACCAGCTGGCCGCAATCGCGAGCGACCTCGCGGGCCGCACGGTGGCCGTCCGCTGCCCGAGCTTCGTCGCGAGCCTGGTCGACACGCGGGGCGAGGCGGGACGGGTGCAGTTCGATGAGCTGGGCCGTCCGGCCAACCACATGGATCTCTCGCCGCAGACGTGCAAGGCGTTGCGCCATCTGAATGCCGTCGACTTCACGTGCATCGAACGCGGCGAGTGCGGGTTCAAGGAGTTCAACGCCGGCTGGGCCGCCCATACGCTCGCCCACGAGTCGTTTCACCTGCGCGGCTTCCAGGACGAGGGTGTGACCGAGTGCTACGCGCTGCAGAACACCGCGTTCGTGGCAGAGCGCCTCGGCGTGCCGAAACAGCGGGCGCAGGACCTTCAGGCGTGGTTGTACAAGCGCGGCTACCCGAACGAGCCGACGGAGTACCAATCCCAGCAGTGCTACGCGGGAGGCCCGTTGGACGTCCGCCCTGAGCAGACCCAGTTTCCGTAGTTTCCAGTTTCCCTGATTACTTCACCGTCGTAGGGATGTTGATCTTGCCGGCGATGATGTCGGCGCGGATCTGCATCACCTTTGCGACTTCGGACTTCGGCACCTTCGGGCTGATCTTGCCGATGGCGACGCCGTTGTCCTTGAGGCCGAAGACGACGTTTCCACCCTTGAACTTCCCATCGACGACGAGCTTGATCGCATCGAACACCGCCGTATCGACGCGCTTGACCGCGCTCGTCAAGATGTATGGCCCGAGGAAGGACTGGTCGGCGTCGACGCCGATGCCCCAGACGCCCTTCTCCTTCGCCGCGTCGAGCGCGCCGAGACCACAGCCGCCGGCCACCTGGAAGATCACGCCCGCGCCCTGCCCGATCTGGTTCAGCGCGATCTGCTTGCACTTTGCAAGATCCGAGAAGTCCTCGGAGTAATTGTTCAGCGTGGTGATCCCGGGGTCCGCAGCCTTGGCTCCCGCCTGGTAGCCGGCGATGAAGCGATCCACGGGCGGCTGCTTCTGGCCGCCGACCGAGCCGATGACATCCTTGCCCGGCTTCCGCTTCTCCTCGAGCCCGGCGAGATATCCGACCAGGTAACCGGTCTCCTGCTCCTTGAAGAGCAGGCCCAGGAGGTTCGCCGGCTTGTGCTTTTCCGCGGTCTGGTCGACGTCGACGATCGCGAACTTCGAGTTCGGGAAGTTCGTCGCCACGGTGTCGATCGCGTCCGCCTCCGTGAAGCCGACGCCGATGGTCAGGTCATAGCCGTCGCGCGCGAACGTCGACAGGTTCGGGACGTACTCCTGCGTCGACTTCGCCTGGTAGACCCGCTGCGCGATGCCCAGCTCGCCCTGCGCTCTTTGGAGCCCGACGTACGAAAGGTGGTTGAAGCCGCGGTCGTTGAGCCCACCGATGTCGGTGACGAGGCCGATCTTGATCTTCTTGGCGGTGCTCCCGCTGGTCGTCGTGGTGGCCGAGGACTTCTTGCCACTGCCGCCACAGCCGGCAGCGACGAGCAGCACGAGGACGCCGAGGAGTGCGAGCGATCGTTTCATCCCTGACCTTTCCGCTAAGGTTTGCGACTATGGGGCGAAAACTGTGAGCGACCCTACCAGCGGGCACCCTACTCCCGCTCACGTGACCCTCGCGGTCGTTCTCCAGGTGCGAGACGGCGTGTTGCAGGCGCTCCTCTGGCAACGTGCGCGGCAACCGTTCAAAGGACGGTGGTCCCTTCCGGGTGGCTATCTCGCAGAGCACGACACCCTCGAGGAGTCGATCCGCCGCCACCTCGCCGAAAAGGTCGACGTACGTGAGCTGTCGCATCTCGAGCAGCTCGAGACGCTCAGCGATCCGAAGCGCTCCCCGCGCGAGTGGCAGCTCGCGACCGCTTACCTCGGGCTCGTCCCGAGCGACATCGATCCCGAGCTTCCGGGCGACACCGACTGGCATCCGGTCGACGACCTCCCCCCACTCGCGTTCGACCACGGGTCGATCGTGCTGGCCGGACGCGAGCGGCTGCGCGCGAAATTGTCGTACACGAACCTTGGCTTCGCACTCGCACCCGACGAGTTCACGATCTCGGAGCTGCGAGATCTGTACGCGGCCGCTCTCGGGCACGACGTGTCCGCGACGAACCTCCAGCGTGTGCTGCTGCGGCGTGAGGTACTCGAGCCGACGGGCCGACAGCGCGCGTCCGGTCCCACCGGTGGTCGGCCCGGCTCGCTCTTCCGCTTCCGGACGCCCGAGCTCGAGATCACGGACCAGTTCGCCGTGCTCCGCCCGCCGGGACCTGCACGCCTTCCTGTCGCGTAGTTCTCCGGCATGGACCTGAACGGACTCCCAGCTCGTAGAGTCGGTGCGCGATGGCGGGCTCTCGAGGCGACGAGCGCGCCTGGATTCGGGGCGCACAGTCGGGGTCGGTCCCCGATCTCGAAGCGCTGTTCCGACATCACTGGCCGCGCGCCTACCGCGCCGCCTATCTCGTCGTGCACGACTCCGCCGCAGCCGAGGACATCGCGCAGGAGGCGTTCCTGGCCGCGGTGCGCGGGCTCGACCGGTTCGACCGGCGCAGGCCGTTCGGCCCGTGGCTGCACCGCATCGTCGTCAACCGCGCGATCGACTGGTCGCGGTCGCGCGCGTTGCGCCGTGAGTCGGGCGACGCCCGGCTCGGCCTCGTGGCCGCTCCCGCTTCCCCGGAGAGCGAACATGCGCAGAGGCTTGCAGCTGCGCTCGCCGACCTTTCACCTGAGCATCGCGCCGTGATCGTCATGCGACATCTCCTGGAGTACACACCCGGCGAAATCGCGGAGGCCTTGGGACTCCCACGCGGCACCGTCAACTCGCGGCTACGACGGGGACTGGACGAGCTCGCCGGCCTGCTCGAGGAGGACTTGCAGTGAGACGCTGGGACGACCCCGCACCGGACGAGCGAGCAGCCGGCGACCGCAGCTGGGAGGTCGTGCGCGAAGCCTACGAGGAGCGCATCCGCGTGCCGCGCAAGCGCGACCGGCGCCCCCTCGCAATCGCCGCCGCCGCAGCCGTCGTCGTTGCCGGGGCTGTGACTCCACCTGGGCATGCCGTGCTTGGCTCCCTGCGCGACGCGGTGCGAGGCGAACAGAATGCGTCTCCAGCTCTCGTTTCACTCCCGATCCCGCACTCCCGCCTGCTCGTGAATTCGGCGGCGGGAGCATGGGTCGTGCAGAGCGACGGCTCGAAGCGTCTGTTGCGGGGCTATCACGACCCTTCCTGGTCACCACACGGCATCTACGTCGCGGCGGTTCGCGGCCACGAGCTGCGCGCGCTCGAGCCGAACGGCGCCGTCCACTGGTCAATCGGCCGAACGGGCACGATCCGAAATCCGCGCTGGTCCTTCGACGGCTTTCGCATTGCGTACTTTGCCGGCCCGACGTTGCGGGTGATCAACGGCGACGGGACGCAGGATCGCGTTCTGACGCGCGACGCTCGCCCGGGAGTGTCTGCTTGGCAGCCGGCGTCACACGCCCTCGCCTACGTAAACGCAGGCGGGAACATCGTCGTACGCGATGCCGACCGACCTACGCATTTCGCAGTGATCCGCACGCGGCCGACTCCGCGACAACTGCAATGGACGTCAGACGGACGTCTGCTCGTCGCGGTCGGATCGCACACAATCGGCATCTTCGCGCCGCGCGGGCCGCAGCTACGACGAATCGACACCGGTGCCGCGACGATTGCTGCGTCATCGGTATCGCCGGACGGCAAGAGCGTCGCGTTCATCGAAGCGGGGCCAGATCAGAGCTCGCTGCAGATAACCGGGACCGACGCCGGAGGTCCCACCCGCGAGATCTTCAAGGGCGCGGGGATCTTCACCAACGTCGTTTGGTCCCCAGACGGCCGCGTCCTCCTGCTGGACTGGAGCAGTGCCCAGCAGTGGCTCTTCATCCACTCAGTACCCGTGAAGAGAATCGCCGCGGTCTCGAACATCCGCGCCAGCTTCGGCAAAGAACCCTCGCTTGTGGGCTGGTGCTGTCCGTAACCGCGTGCTACCGTCAGTGCGTTCCCGGCGATGAGGAGGTAGAACAAATGACGACTGCGCTTGCCTCCTTCCGAAGAGCCACGCGGCTCGTCGTCTAGCCGGCATCACTTTCACAACTAGCGCGAGTCCGTGAGCTGATCCGCCTGAAGGGGGGCGGATCTTTGTCGTTCACTCACTCACAAAGGAGACTCGCTTTGCCTGCTCTGGATGCGCTCGGATGGGACGCCGGACTGGCGTCCGCGTTCGAGCAACTGCAAGACGACAATTTGTTTCCGGCCCGCGTCGTCGCACAGCACCGCGGTGAGTTCGTGCTCTTCGCCGAGGAGACTGAGCTACGAGCGCGCGCAGCCGGGCGTCTCTTCTACGGTCACGAGGTCGGTGGGCAGCTGCCTGCTGTCGGCGACTGGGTCGGTGTGACGCCACCGGCGACGATCACCTCGATCCTCCCGCGGCGAAGCGCGTTCATCCGCAAGAACGCCGGCCAGGACTCGACCGAGCAGGTGCTCGCCGCCAACGTCGACGCGGCCTTTCTCCTCGCCGGGCTCGACGACGACTTCAGCCTGCGCCGGCTCGAGCGCTACATCACGATTGCGTGGGAGAGCGGCGCTCAACCGATCGTGGTGCTGACGAAGGCCGACCTTTCCCCGGATGTCGCCGAGGCAGTCCTCGCGGTCGAGACCGTCGCAATCGGCGTCCCGGTTCACCCCGTCTCGAACGTCACGGGCGAAGGCCTCGAAGCGCTCGACCCCTACCTGCAACCCGGGCGCACCATCGTTCTGCTCGGGTCTTCAGGCGTCGGCAAGTCGACTCTGCTCAATCGGCTGGCCGATGAGGAGGTGATGGTCACACGTGAGGTCGCAGCCGACGGAACCGGGCGTCACACCACGACGCATCGTGAACTCGTCCGCCTGCCCGGCGGCGGGCTGGTCATCGACACTCCCGGCCTGCGCGAGCTCCAGTTCTGGGAGGGCGATCTCAGCGCCGCATTCGAGGATATCGAGGCGCTTGCGCTGGAGTGCAAGTTCCGGAACTGCGCGCACATGCGCGAGCCGGAATGCGCGGTCCTGGCCGCGGTCGACGACGGCTCGCTGGAGCTCGACCGGTTGCGTTCGTGGCGGAAGCTCCAGCGGGAGCTCGAGGCGATCGCTGCACGCACCGACACGCGTCTGCGCATCGCGCGGAAGAAGCGCTGGAAGCAGGTCGCCTCCATCGCGCGGCAGAAATCGAGGCCGTAGGGCTACGCGACTTCGCAGCCGAGCAGCTGCAGCGCCACGAGCGAGCTCTCGATGAAGCTTCGCGCTTCTTGGGCGGTGTCGAACACGTATGGCCCGGCGCTCTTGGGTTTCACCGTGAGCTCGTCGACCGGATAGACGTCTGCTGCCACGACCCACTCCGTCCCGTAGTCGGCGCACGTCAGGCGCACGACCGGCCTTCCGTCCTTGCGCACCGCGGAGATGAGCTCGCGGACGGCGTTGGCGGGAAAGTTCATGCGCCGTTGCGACCGAGCACGTCGACCGAGACGACCTGCCGCCCGTCGATGGTCGCATCGCCGATGGCGACGGTGCCGCCGGCCTCGGCTTCGTCGATCACACGCATGCCGAGTTGCTTCGCGTCCTCGAAATCGGTCGCTTCTGCCACCAGAAGCGTCGCGCCGCTCGCCAGCGTCACTTCGACGCGATAGATCGTCTTCGGCTCCGGCGGCGCCTGTGTCCTCGCCTCGGCGAGCGCCATCTGCGTGATCATCCCCTGCGGCTCGATGTGCAGTCGTTCGATGGCGTCCTTGATGTCGGAGCGAGCGGCGGTCACGAGCCGAATCGGGCCGTGCAGCGCTGCTTGCAGCCTGGTGAGATGCGAGGCGTTGTCGGCATCGGGCACCGCGACCAGCGTGCAGTCTCCCTCTCGCTGCAGCGGCAGAGCGCAGTACATCTCAGCGACCGACTGCGGCAGCAAACGCGCGACCTCCGGATCGATCGGGAACTCGGTGAGGTCGACGAACTCCTGTCCGTTCTGGGCTGCGAGCAGACGCGTCAAATCGCGCTCGGGCAATCCGTAGTCGAGCAGGACCTCGCCCAGCCGCCGTCCACTTTCAGCCGCTTCCGCAAGCGCTTTGTTGACGATCTCGAGCGGCATCAGCCCCGAGCGATACACGAGCGTGCCAAGCGGATAGCTCCGCATCTCCGCGGTGCTGAAAGGGGGGACGGTCGGCGAAGCCGACGCCGCTTGGCTGGTTTCGAACATAGTCATTCCTGCCGCAATTCTCCAAGCACAGAGTCGGCGGATCGGGGGGCGGCGTCTACCCCCCGAAAGAGCTAACTCGATGGAGTCAGACGGCGGCCGGTCTGGGTCAGCGTGCCCTGGTGACCTTGCTGAGGCCGATCGGATAGTCGGCATCGAGACCCTTGGCGTGCGCCAGCGCCCCCGCAAAGAGCTGTCCCGGAACCACGGAAAGGAGCGGCGAGAGGATCGGATGCGGCGGCTCCGGGACCGGCAGGACATAGGCAGCCCCTTCGATCTCCACCGCTGCGTTGCCGCTCGCCACGACCGTCGCTCCCGCCTCGATGACGCGCGCGGCCGCCTCGAGGACAGCCGGGAGGCTCTCGTCCCGCGAGGCGATCGTCCAGACCGGGAACATCGAGTCGAGCGCAGCGATCGGGCCATGCGCTAGATCCGTCGCCGTGAGGGGCTCCGCAGCAACGCGGCACGTCTCGGTCAGCTTCAGCGCGACCTCGCGCGCCGTGCCGAACTCGATGCCCCGCCCGATCACGTACATCCGCCCGACGTATGCGAAAGCCATGGCGACGTTCGAGACCGCCTGCTCGAGCGACGTAAGCGATTCCGAAAGCTGACCCGAGACGGTGCGCAGCCCCTCTGCGATCTCGCGTCCTCTTCCCGCCGCTCCTCCTGCCACCCAGGCCAGTGCCGCCAGTGTGTTGAGGAACGTCTTCGATGCGGCGACCGCGTGCTCGGGCCCGGCGGACAGAGCCAGCGTCGCATCGGCTGCCGCGGCGAGGCTCGAGTCCGCTCCGTTCGTGATCCCGACCGCGAAGGCCCCGCGTCCACGAGCACGCTTCACGTACTCGACGACATCGGGCGTCTCGCCCGACTGCGAAAGGCCGATCACGACAGAGCTCGAGAGGTCGATCTTCGCGTCGTAGTAGACGGTGAGCGAGATCGAGTCGCGCATCGCAGTCCATCCCGGCAGTAGCCCGAATGCGTACACGCCGAACGATGCGGCCGCGTCGGACGAGCCGTGGCCGACCAGCCGGACGACCGAGGGCTGCCGCTCTCTCATCACCTTGGTGACGGCGTCGAAGTCGGCCTCCTGATCGAGCAACCGGAGCAGCGCCTGAGGCTGCTCTCTGATCTCGCCGAGGAACAGCTCGCCCGGATTGTGCGGGCCCGGCACGCGGGGCATCAGCGTTCCAGCCGCTCGCCGTTCGCCGGATCGAAGAGATGCGCCTCGTCGGCCCGCGGCCGCAGGGTCACACGATCGCCCTGCTTCGGCGCCTTCCGCGCCTCCGAGCGTGCCACGAGCTTCATCGTCTCTCCACCAAGCTCGGTGCTGCAGAACACGAACGCATCGGCTCCGACGTCCTCCACGACATCGACCTTGGCCGGGATTCCCTCCTCCGCGACATCCAGCGACTCCGGCCGGACACCGATCACAAGGCTCGTTCTCCCGTTGGCCACGACGCCCTCCGGCAGGGGCACGTCCACGCCGCCGAAGGAGGCCGTGCCGTTGGACACCGGCACCGTGCAGAGGTTCATCGCCGGTGACCCGATGAAGCCGGCCACGAACACGTTCGCCGGCCTCTCGTAGAGATGCCGCGGCGGTCCGCACTGCTGCAGATGCCCCTCGTGGAGAACGGCCACGCGGTGCCCCAGCGTCATCGCCTCCGCCTGGTCGTGCGTCACGTACACGGTGGTGATGCCGAAGTCGGCCTGCAGAGCGGCGATGTCGGCCCGCATCTGCACGCGCAGCTTCGCGTCGAGGTTCGACAGGGGCTCGTCCATCAGGAACACGCTGGGGACCCGCACGATCGCCCGGCCCATGGCGACCCTCTGGCGCTGGCCGCCCGAAAGCTGGCCCGGTTTCCGCTCGAGGTAATCGGAGAGGCCGAGGAGCTTCGCGACCTCCTTCACCCGCTTTTCGCGCTCGGCCTTCTTCACCTTCGCGATCCTTAAGGGGAAGCCGATGTTCGCCGCAACGGTGAGATAGGGGTAGAGCGCGTAGTTCTGGAAGACCATCGAGACGTCGCGCTCCTTCGGCGGCACATCGCTGACGTCGCGATCGCCGATATAGACCGCGCCCGCATCGACCTCTTCCAGACCGGCGAGCATCCGGAGCGCTGTCGTCTTGCCCGAGCCCGACGGTCCCACGAGGACCATGAACTCCCCGTCGTGGACGTCGAGGTCGAGAGCGTCGACCGCAGGCGCATCGGTTCCGGGGTAGAGCCTGGTCGCCTGGACGTATCGCACCTCAGCCAACGGTCGCCACCCGTTCCAGCTGGGAAAACGCCGCCCCGAGCTCGCGGCGCAGCCGCGCCTGGGCCTCGGGGCCTGCCTCGAGCTCGTCGAGCCCGAGCAGCGCCGCCCCCACGATTGCTGCGGAGGCGGTCGGCCGGACAGTGACGTTCGGAGCGGCCTTGCGCAAGCCGGAATCGATGGCGGCCAGCAGATCGCCGTCGACGTCTTGCAAGACACCGCCGCCGAGCAGCACCTCCACGGGCTCCTGTGTGAGCTCCAGTCGCGTCAGCGCCACGCGAGCGAGCGCGACCACCTCGGAGGCGAGGTGCTGGACGATCTCGGCCGCGACCGCGTCGTCCGCTGCTTCCGCCAGCACGAGCGGTGCGAGCTCGATGACGCGGCGCTGGTCGATCCGCCCCGTGTGAATCCCTTCGGCGAGCTCACTCGGCGTGGTGACGTCGAAGTACGCGGGGACGGCCCGCTCGAGGGTCGTCCGTGGACCGCGCCCGTCTTCGCTCCGCGCCGCGGCTGAGACGGCCGCCAAGCCCAGGTCGTAGCCCCCGCCCCAGTCTCCCGTAATCGCGCCCAGCGCCGGAAAGCGTGCATGCCGTCCATCCGGCCCGACACCCACGCAGTTGATCCCCGCGCCGCATGTGACCGCGACGCCCCACCCGAGTTCCGTGCCGGCGCGAAGGACTGCGAACGTGTCGTTGCCCACGTGCACGCTCTGAGCCCAGCCGCGCTGCTCGACGGCGACTCGCACCGCGTCTTCTTCCGCAGGAAAGTCGACTCCGGCCATCAACAGGGTCGCCACGTGGGCAACCCGGCCCGCGCCGTCACCGAGCTGCGCTTCGCGCAGCGCCTCTCCCAGGAGCCCTTCCACCACGGCCAGAGCTCCGTCGACGCCGAGGTGCTGAGGCGAGCTCAGCGCGCCGCGAACGAGCGCGAGCACGGCGCCGTCGGCGTTGACGAGCGCAACGTCCGTCTTGGAGTTGCCGCCGTCGACGGCCAGGACACCAGCTCGAGTCACTGTCCGATCTCCGCGTGGAACTGCGGGAGGTGTGCGGCGCCGGCTTCGAGCAACCGGTCGACGAGCTCCTCCGAAAGAGAATGCTGGCCGATCAATGGGTGCGTCAGTAACGCCTTGCGCGCAATCGCCGGGTCGCCGCCGACGGACGCCTGCGCGGCGAGCCGCTCATAGGCGGTGACGTGCTGCATGAGGCCGAGCAGCTCCGGCGCGACCGGTGGCTGCGGCAACGGCTTAGCGCCGCCGGCACCGACCTCGGCCAGCACTTCGATCACGTCGTCGTCGGCAAGCCCCTCGACGGTCCCGTTGTTGCGGACGTCGACGACGTGAGGCTCCCCGGTGTCTGCGGCGAGCGCACCGACGAGCCCGATCGCGGCCTCGCTGTAGAACGCGCCGCCACGCTGCTCGAGGAGAGGCGGCTTCTCGACCAGGTTGGGATCGCGGTACAGATCGAGCAGCTGGCGCTCGATCTCGGCGACCGTCGTCGCGCGGGGCACGCCGTCGAGCTGTTCCGCGAGCACGGCGTCATGGGAATAGAAGTAGTGGAGGTAGTACGAGGGAATGACGCCGAGCTCGTCCAGCAGCCGCCGTGACAGCCCGCTCTGCTGTGCGATCTCGTCGCCGTGCGCCGCCATGAGATCCGCGATCACGTCCTCACCGTCGACGCGGACCTGGCGAACCCAGGACAGATGATTCAGCCCGACCTGATCGACCTGCACGCGGCTCGGCTCCAGGCCGAGCATCCGCGCGAAGCTCCGTTGAAAGCCAATCGCGACGTTGCACAGACCGACCGCCCGGTGCCCGTGATCGAGCAGCGAGCGTGTGACGATCCCGACCGGATTGGTGAAGTCGACGATCCAGGCGTCGTCCGCACCCCGTTCGCGCACGCGGTCGGCGATCCCGAGCACGACGGGAACGGTGCGCAGGGCCTTGCCCAGCCCGCCGGCCCCTGTGGTCTCCTGCCCGATGCAGCCGCAGGCGAGCGGCACGGTCTCGTCCGAGAGGCGAGCCTCCTGACCGCCGACGCGGATCTGGATCAGGACGAAGTCGGCGCCGTCGACGGCCCGGTCGAGATCGTCGGTTATCTCCAGCCGCCCTCCGTACCCCTGCCGGTCGAGCATCCGCTGCGCGAGCCCACCCACGACCTCGCGCCGCTCCGGGTCGATGTCCTGCAGCACGAGCTCGCTCACATCGATGCGATCTCGCTCGCGCGACAACCCCGACACCAGCTCCGGCGTGTAGGTCGAGCCGCCTCCGATCACGGCGATCTTCAAGTGCCCCTCCCGGTGATGCCGCCATGTATTGCCGGGAGGGGCACTAGCCTTTTACCCCCGTCAGCGTCACGCCTTCGACGAAGGCCTTCTGCGCGAGGAAGAAGACGATGATCACTGGCGCCATCACGAGCAGGGTCGCCGCCATGGTGAGGTTCCACTGCACCTGGTGCAGGGAGCGGAACTCCGAGAGCCCGATCTGGAGCACCCAGCTGCTGGGGTTCTCGCGTGTATAGAGAAGCGGCAGGAAGAAGTCGTTGAAGGTGTAGAGGAACGAGAAGAGCGCAACCGCTGCGATCGCCGGCTTCGCGAGCCTGAGGACGACCGTGGCGAGGATGCGCAACTCGCCGCAGCCGTCGACACGGGCCGCGTCGAGGTACTCCTCCGGAATCGTCAGGAAGAACTGGCGCAGGAGGAAGATCGAGAATGCGTCGCCGAACCAGCTGGGGATGATCAGCGGCGCGAGGCCGCCGACGAGGCCCAGCTTCGCCCACATCACGTAGAGGGGCACCACGGCGACGACCGGCGGCAGCATCAAAGCGATCAGGACGAGCCCGAACGCGAAGTTGCGTCCACGCCAGCGAATCCGCGAGAGAGCGTAGGCAACCGGAATGCTCGAGACGAGCACGCCGAGCGTGGCGAGCACGGCGTAGATCATCGTGTTCAGGGCCCAGCGCCAGATCGGCGCCTGGTGAAACACGTCCACGAAGTTCTGCCAGCGGAACGGGCTCGGCCAGAGATGCGACGACAGCGCCTGTCCGTTCGTCATCAGCGCCGTCAGAAAGATGAATACGAACGGTGCGAGAAAGGCGATCGCGGCCACGATCAGCAATGAGTGGTTCGCGACGGCCAGCAGGAACCGGTGCCGCCGAATGCTGGCGGGAGGCCTTCGCCTCGTCAGCGCGGCGGCGACGGGCAGAGTCTCCGTGCTCACTTCGCCGCCCCGACGTAGTGAACCCACCGGCGCGAGTTGCGGATGATGAGGACAGTGATGCTGAACGCGACGACGAGCAGCAGCACCGACATCGCCGAGGCGTAGCCCATGTTGAAATAGCGGAACCCGTGCTGATAGAGCAACACGGGATAGAAGAGCGTCGACGCTTCCGGGTAGCCAAGGTTGTTCACCGTCTGGTCGCCCGCCTGCGAGGCCTGGCCGGAGGCGACGTTGGCGGCGACGTAGGCCTGCGTGAAGTACTGCAGCCCGGCGATGACCCCGATCACGACCGAGAAGAGGATCACGGGACTGATCGTCGGCAACGTCACCCAGCGCAGCCGTTGCAACGGCCCCGCGCCGTCCAGCTCGGCCGACTCGTACAGGTGCCTGGGCACGTCGAGGATGGCGGCGAGAAAGATGATCATGATGTTCCCGACTCCCCACAGTCCGAGCATCACGAGCGAGGGCTTCGACCAGCCGGGCGACTGGAACCACAGCGGGCCCTCGATCCCGAGCTGCTTGAGCAGGATGTTCACCGGGCCTGTCGCCGGGTTGAGGATGTAGACGAACGCAAGCGTCGCCGCGACCGGCGGCGCCAGCGCCGGCAGGTAGAAGATCGTCCGGAAGAAGCCGGCGCCACGCCGCGCACGCGCGAGCATCATCGCAATGCCGAACGCGAAGACCACCTGCAGCGGAACCATCACGGCGATGATCCAGAGGGTGTTCTTCACCGCCTGTCCCACCTGCGGATCCTGGGTGAAGAGATAGCGGTAGTTCGCCGTGCCGATCCACTTCGGCGACGACAACAGGTCGTAGTGGGTGAACGACAGATACACGCTCATCACGAGCGGGTAGCCGAAGAAGACCGAGAAGCCGATCAGCCAGGGGGCCATCAGCAGCAGGACGAGGCGGCGGCGGCGCCATGCCGCCTTCCGCCTCGCCCGCGTCCGGTCCAACGGTCTTACAGCCGCCGTTGCGGCGCTCGCCATTACGGCACTCCGCCCGCCTGCGCCTGCTTCAGCTGTGCGTCGATCTGCTTGTCGAGCTTCTGTAGCCCCTTCGCGAGGTCGCCGCCATGCCCGGCCTGCCACTTGACCGCGAACGCCTGGATCAGCGAGCCGTACGCATTGCCGGCCGCGGTGATCGGCGTCGTCGTCGACTTCGAGTTCGCGAAGATCGTCAGGAACGTCTTGAAGTGCGAGTCCGGCTTGATGTCCGGCGACGTCAGCGATGCCTTCGTCGTCGGCACATTCCGGACACCGTTCGAGAAGACGGCCAGTGCATGACTGTTGGTCGTGAGATACCTGACCAGCGCCCATGCCTGATCCTTGTGCTTCACGCCCTTCGGTATGCCGATGATCGTGCCGTTGACATAACCCGCCCCATAGAGCTCGGGATGAGAATCGTCGACCGGTGCCGGCGCCGTGCCGTAGTCGAGGCTCGGATGCTCACGCCCGATGAACGCCACGCGCCACTCGCCGTCGATCATCATCGCGAGTTTGCCGATCTCGAACGCGTGCGATGCCGAGAACTCGTCGGCAGCTCCGGCGTTGAACCGCTGGAGCTTCTTGTACCCGTACCAGTCGACGAGGCTCTTTTGCCACTTCATCATCCTCGACCAGGCCGGATCCCGGGAGAGCACCGACTTGCCGCTCGCGTCCACGTACTTGGCGCCGAACAGCGGCGCGTACGCGCTCAGGTCGGGAGCGTTGCCGGCGTAGAAGCCGAGGAAGGGGTTGTACCCGGCGACCTTGATCGAGCCGTCGGGATTCTTCTTCGTCAGCTTCTTCGCGTACGCCGTCAGCTGCGACATCGTCTTCGGCGGGCTCGTGAGCCCCGCCGCCTTGAACATCTTCTTGTTGTAGTAGAAGCCGTACACGTCGGCGAGGAGCGGCAGAGCGCACCGCTTCCCCTTGTACTGCGTGTAGTACTG
>JALYLY010000054.1 GCA_030773975.1 Actinomycetota bacterium
CCGCCGCCCAGGTCCCAGTGCACCCGCGCAACTTCGGCGGCCTCTGATGCGGACTCCACGCGAGCCGGCACGGCCGGCCCGCCGTGCGCCGAATAGAACAGCGGCAGCGTGTCCGTGCGAAAGCCGAGCACAGGCACGCCGAGTGTCTCGAGCACCTCCAGGGTCGCGGGCACGTCGAGCAACGACTTGATTCCGGCGGAAACGACGAGCGCCGTCGTGCGCGCGAGCTCGCCGAGATCGGCGGAGACGTCGGGTGGACTAGGAAAGCCGCGATGCACGCCGCCGAGCCCGCCCGTCCCCATGAAGCGAATCCCCACGGCGCGGCAGACCGCAAGCGTTCCGCCGACGGTCGTCGCGCCGACAGCTCTCTGTACCACGCAGGCAGCGAGATCGCGCGGGCCGGCCTTGCGCGCGCTCGCGTCGAACCGCCCGAGCTCTTCCTCTGAGAGGCCGACGCGGATCTTTCCGTCGAGCACGCCGATCGTCGCCGGCACCGCACCGGCTGCGCGAACCCGGCGCTCGGCCTCGAGCCCGACCGTCAGGCCGTCACCCGCAGGAAACCCGTGCGCGACGAGCGTCGTTTCGAGCGCGACGACGACATCCGCCTCCCGCACTTCGTCGGAGACGACGATCACGGCATCGCTCCCGGCTGCGCGACGCAACGTGCCGCAGCCTCGAGCGCGAGCTCCGGGCCACCGACGAGGAAACCGGCGGCCAAGGCGTCACCGGCACCGGTCGCGTCGACCACCTCGCCTTCGCGCGCCGGCAGTTCCACACGCTCCTCCCCGAGTACGAGCAGGCCGCGGGCGCCGCGCTTCACGACTGCTGTCGGCGCGAGCCCGTACGCCCCGCCGACGATCTCCCACTCCGCCTCGTTCGCGAAGATCACGTCGGGCTCGAGCTGCTCGAGCTGTCCGCGGAAGCGCACCGCGCCGTGCTCGCGAATGCGAGTCCACGCGGAGAGATCGACGCTCACGCGCGCACCGTGGCCGCGCGCCAACGTAGCGGCGTGGAGCGCGGCCTCGTCGATCGGCGTTGCCAGCAATGCGTACCCGGAGATGTGGAGACAGTCGCACGCGAACCACGCGGGGTCGAGGTCGGCCGGAGACAGCTCGGGGGCGACGCCACGATCCGACGCCATCGTGCGCTCACCGTCTGCGTCCACGAGGGAGACGACGATGCCGTTTCGGCCCGCGAGCGGTCCCACGAGCTCGACTCGGCGTCCCTCGAGCTCCGCCGTCAACAGCTGACCGGCCAGGTCCTCGCCCCGTTTCGAGACGGTCCGCGCCTGGGAGCCGAGCGCAACCACCCAGGCGGCGACGTTCGCCGCCTGCCCACCGGCGGTCGTCTGCGTGGTCGCCGATGCGTCCGCTCCTGAGGTGAGCGGCTCGCCCAGACGCACGATCACGTCGAGAAGCGCGTCGCCGAGGGTTACGACCAACACACCTACAATCGTCCCATGGACGGCGAGCACAGGGGTGGCCGGCTCGGCTCGTTCGTCGTGGGCGGGGTGCTCGGCGCTTCCGCAGCCCTGGCCGCGGCACGTCGCAGGCGGCGCCGGATCGAGCCGCAGAGGCCCGTCTTCCAGGGGCTCGAGGCATTCGAAGGCGCGCCGTGCTACCGCGAGATCGTGGAGAAGGAGCGGGACGAGTTACAGCCGTGACTCTGCGCGCAGCAGCGCGCGCAGGTTGATGTCCGCGTCGCCGATCTCGAGCGTACGGCCGAGCCGCATCACTTCCTCCGAAACCGCGACGTAGTTCGCACGCGTCCCCAGTGGTTTCCGCGAGCGGATCACGAGGAACGGCCCGTAGACGCGAGCCTCGAACGCGGCCTGTGGAGTCGGTAACGCGTACCGAATCATCTGTCGCTCCTTCACGTTCGTGGTGTCGCTCGCGTCGAAGACCCAGACGCCGCGACCGAGCGGCTCCGGAATGTCCTTCAGTGCCGACGCGAGCAGGGCCGGATCGGCTCGGGGGAGCGTGTGGCCCGAGAACGAGCGGTTCTGCTCCCACGCCTGTAGGTACACGGGCTCGTACCCGAGCAAGACGTCGTTAGGCCGATACGTCGATGCGAGCCACGCCCCTGCAGCGTCACGCGCCTGCGCCTCGCCCGGCGGATCGCCGTCGAAGATCGGCGGCGTCTTCTCGTGCGTCCAGCGCACCTCTCCGATCAGGAGCACCACAACTGCGGTCACCGCAACGGCCGGCGCCAGGGGTCCGCCGCGGCGCCCGAGCTCGACCAGCGGCACGGCAAGCAGCACGCTGAAGAACGGCAGCGCGAAGATCAGGTGACGCGCCTCGGGCGACGCAGTCGAGTTGAGCGTTGCGAGCATGAATGCCAGTCCCGGCACGACGAGGACGCACGCGAACAGTCCGACGCTTTCGGGGCGGCGGCGCCAGAGCAGGATCGTTCCCACGAGCGCGAGCACGAGGACGGGCGTCGACCACGCGCGATGGCCGGCGCTGAAATCGCCGGCGACCCACCAGAAGTAGTGCAACACCGAGGTCGGTGATCCGAGCTCCGGCCCGCCGCCGCCGACGCCGACGTCGAAGCGGTCGCGCAGCACGAGGTCCGCCCACCAGAAGGGGATCCCGGCGATTCCCACCCCAGCCAGCGTCACGAGCGCCGGGCGCAGTCGCCTGCGCCGGAGGACGACGAACAGTCCCTGCGCGGCAACGACAAGCGCTGCGTAGGGGTGGCTCGCGAGCATCAGGAGCAGCGCGACCCCCCAAAACGCGAACCGGCGCCGCCCGCCACGGTCGAGCGCGGACAAAAGCGCGAGGAACGAGAGCAGGCTCGTGAACAGGAACAGGCTGTACATCCGCCCGTAGATCCCGTGGAACATCAGGACCCAGCTCCCCGAGGCGAGCGCGGCGGCGACGAGCCCGACGGCTCGGTCGGCGAGCCGCGCACCGAGGAGTGCGATCAGCGGAACGCTCGCGACCGCGAAGAGCAGTGACACGAGGCGGAGGCCGGTCAGCCCTCCGCCGAGGTGCACGACCAGCCACGCGAAGCCGAAGTGAAGCGGGGCGCCGCCGCGTTCCGCGACGACCGTGTGCAGCACGTGGCCGAGCGAACCGCGACCGACGAAGAGCGCGAGCGCCTCGTCCTCGTGCGGCGGCCAGGTGCGCAGGAACCAGCCGAGGACCGCGGCCAGCGCCGCTGCCACCGCGGTCGTTCCGGCCCAAAAGGCGTCCACCTCCCGGACGCGCGTGCGGGCGCGCGCGAGCGGGGAGGGGTCGGTCGCGACCTCGATCATGGGCTTTCTCTTGACGCTGTCCAGGCCGATAACACTGCTAGCGTCCTAAATCTCGTGCCCACGTACGAATACAAGTGTCCGAGCGGGCACGTTTTCGAAGTCTTCAAGCGCATCGCCGACCCGCCCCCGGAGGCGTGTCCGGTCTGCGGGGCGTCGCCCGTCGAGACCGTGCTCTATCCTGTCCCAGTCCATTTCCGCGGCTCCGGGTTCTACTCGACCGACTACGGGCGCGGCGGTCGCAAGAGGGACCGGGCGAAGGAGTCCTCATCGGAGTCCGGATCGGACTCGGGCTCTGGCGACAAGAAGGACCAGAAGGACAAGAAGGACACGTCGACCGAGAAGAAGGCCGCCGAGGGCTGATACCTAACGGAACTGCCGGTTCCCGACGACGCAGCCGGGGCCGTACTGGCCCGATCCCGGCTGGGGCGGTTGGGGGGCTGCCCGGCCGGTGACCATCTGCACGACGGAGATGTTCTGCTCGTCTCCGACGATCACCGAGGCCCCGCCGATCGAGGTCGCCGTCCCGCCGAGGCGGCAGTGCAGCGCGTTCTTCTGGCCTGCCCGCTTCAGCACCCAGCCGAGCTGGACGAACTGCCAGGCGGAGAGGTCGGTGGTCAGTGGCTTCAGGAGGGAGTCGCCGTTGAACGGCAGGCTCACGACGGTCCCGAAGCCGAGCAGCTTGGCCATCACGGCACGCATCACCGCTTGCTGGCGTAGGCCGCGTGTGATGTCGCTGTCCGCCGGGTTGAGCTGGTTCTCACGGATGCGCGAGTAGATGAGGGCGCGCTGCCCGTTCATGTGCTGCGTCCCCTTCTTGAACCGGTAGCCGTGCCAGCCGGCGCAGCGTGACGCCTTGTAGGGGCAATCGAACTTGTTCGACAGAATCGGCGCCGGCACGTTGACGTCGACGCCGCCGATGTTGTCGATCAGGCTCTTGAAGCTGCGGAAGTCGACGATCATCACGTGATTGATCTCGAGCCCGGTGAGGCTCTGGATCGTCCGGATCGTAAGTGCCGCGCCGCCCAGCGGGAATGCCGAGTTGATCCGGTTCTCGCCATGGCCCGGAATCGGAACGCGCAGATCTCGCGGGATCGACAGGTACACGAGCCGGTGCCGGCTCGGATCCGTGCGCAGGATCATGATCGAGTCCGAGTTGTTCAGCCCAACGCGCCGGTCGGTGTTCTCGTGATCCCGACCGAGCAACAACATCGTCGTCGGGTTCGACAGCATGAGCCCGTTCTGCTTCGAGAGCACGGGAGGCACGGACTGGTCGAGCCGGGCGTTCGCCTTGTCGACCCCGCTGCGGAAGGACAGGTAGCCCGCGATTCCCCAGACCACCGCGACGACGAGCACGACGATCAAGCCGAGGCCGAGGCGCCGTTTCCAACTCCAGCGGCGGCGGGGTCGGCGGATCTTCGGCTCACGCGGGCCGCGTCCGTTCCGGTCCGGCCGCGCCTGCTGCGGACGCTCCAGCGGGACTTTGCCCTTGACACGCCCGCCCCGGTAGACGCGGTAGGGCTTCTCCTCCGTCGGCATCGAGCCAGAAGGGTAACTTCAGGCCAAGATCGCGCGACGCTATGCCGTTCTTGCCTTCGGCGTCACCTTTTTCGAACTGTCAGTTGATCGAGGGGCACTCCGTCGGCTGGGGCTGGTCGACTCTGATTCCCGTGTTCGGCGTCCCGGGCGGGAGGACGTAGAGCGTGTCCACGATGAATGGGACCGCTCCCTCGTTCCGGACGACGTGACGCTCGGTCGGCATCTGGGCAAAGCCCGCTCCGGCGACAAGTTTCGTGGCTGTGCAGCCCGAGCCGACCACGCGATACAGCGTGCCCTCGCCCTGGACTACGGCGACGAAGGTCGCCCCTGGGTGCGTATGCCAACCAGACGACCCGCCCGGCTCAACCCTGGCCTGCTGAAACGCCGTGTCGCACGGGTTCGTCGGTGCGCAGGTGATGGCTCTCAGGACGGAGTCAACCTTGAATTTGACCGTCTTCGTGACAACACCACTCTTCGTCTTGATGCTGACCTTCCGCTTGACAATGATTTGCGTGGGCGTTCCAAAGGTGAAGTTCTCGCCGAAGATGCCCCGGGCGAGGATCGTGGTCGAGAACCCCACGCCCGGCGTCGCAGAGGCAGTCCCGGCGGAGAAGATCCGGTCGGCCGCCAATCCTGCCGCCGCTAAGGCGACTACGACGAGCGCAATTGAACTGAGTGGTGGCTTCATGGACGCGACCTCTCCTTGCTAGGCATGGATCCCGATTGTCTCAACCGCTGTCCCTCCCTACAAGGCTGCTAGAGGCGGCCTAGGTTCAACGTTTTCGCAGCGATAGAGTCCCCAGGGTCGGATCGCGACGCTGGCTGACGCTGGCTGGGACGTGTTGGTTGCAATTCGCCAACGTCGGAGGGAAGGGGTCGGGAGGAGACGCGATGAACCAATTGTTGTCGGGGATCCTTGACGAGAAGGGCCACGATGTGCTCCAGATCGACGCAGACGCCTCGGTGTTCGAGGCGGTGAAGCGGATGGTCGAGGCGAATGTGGGAGCGCTGCTCGTGACGGAGAGCGGCAAGATCACGGGGATCGTCACTGAGCGGGACTACCTCCGCCGCGCCGCCCTCGAAGGGCGCCCGGACAAGGAGACCATGGTTCGCGAGATCATGTCGTCGCCGCTGCTCGTCGCCACGCCGGAGACCTCGGTCGACGAGTGCATGGCGCTGATGACCGACAGGCGCATTCGCCACGTACCTGTGGTCGATGGCGGCGAGGTGGTGGGGATCGTCTCGATCGGGGACGTCGTCAGGTTCAAGTCGAAGCAGCAGAGCTTCGAGATCCAGTTCCTCCACGACTACATCACCGCAAGCTGACCCGTTGCGAGGGCTATTGGGATCGTCGCCGAACTGAAGGTGCAAATGCAGGCTTCATCACATAGCCGGCGCTGGCTCGAGCTCTTCGCCACCGTCTGCCTGTTGGCCGGTGCGTCACTCGCTCTGTCGTCTACAGCGTCGGCGTCGTCGATCGTGTCCGCAGGTCCGCTGACGTCGATCACCATCAGCCCCGACCTGAATTGCAACGTCCTCCACACGGGCGACGCGAGACCCGAGTGGTTTAACGGCACGGCCTGCGGCACGCTTGCGGTCGACCAGTCGACGGCGACGCTCTACGGCCCCCTCAGCATCCCTGCCGGAGGTGGCGCGACTCCAAGGACGGCGTTCACGCCGATCAGCCAGGTGGGCCCGACGGGGACCGGCACAAGCCTTGACCCGTTCAAGATCGTGACGGTCGCCGGCCTCGGTGTAAGCGGGCTGACGATCACCCAGACGGACTCATACGTCGTCGGCCAGGAGTCGTACCGCACCGACGTGCAGATCTCGAACTCGAATCTCACCTCGAGGTCGGTCCGGCTGTACACGGCCGGGGACTGCTATTTGCAGAGCTCGGATTACGGGTTCGGGCGCGTCGACGGTAGTGCGATCGCGTGCACGGCAACGTCGAATCCAGCCAGCCGGATCGAGCAGCTGTTCCCGCTCACTTCCGGCAGCAGCTACATGGAGGCCCTGTACAGCACGATGTGGGCGCAAATCGGTGCACAGGCTGCGGGCCCGAACACGTGCATTTGCGCCACCCTCGAGGACAATGCGATCCTGCTCAGCTGGGACGTGACCGTCCCCGGCGCAGGCTCGGCCACCGTTTCCCATCTGACGACGTTCTCGCCGCTCGGTTTCGCGCCGCTGTCGACGACCAAGACCGCCGACTCGTCCACCGTCGCTGCCGGAGGATCCGACGGTTACACGATCACGATCCACAATCCGAACGTCACCCCGGTGGTCGTGAACTCCGTCACGGACGCGCTCCCAGCTGGGTTCGGGTACGTGGCGAGCTCGACAACCGGAGCGACGACGGCAGACCCGGCGATCTCAGGTCAGACCCTGACCTGGAACGGCTCGTTCAGCGCACCCGCGGGCGGAGACGTCACCTTGCATTTCAACGTTACGGCGTCGAGCACGCCCGGGACGTACTACAACAACGCAGGTGGCGACGCCGGAGTGGTGGTGGTCGTGGCGACCGGCGACACGGCTCCGATCACGGTCGAAGCAGGCGACCAGCCAATCAACGCGAGCGGGACGACCTTCTCTGCAACCGAGGGGGCGAGCTTCAGCGACGAAGTCGCGACCTTCACCGACCCGGACGCCGCGGCAACGGCGAGCAAGTACTCGGCGACGATCGACTGGGGCGACGGCTCAGCCACGACGGCCGGGACGATCAGCGGCTCAGCGGGCAGCTTTAGCGTCTCGGGTGCACACACGTACGCGGAAGAGGGGCCGTATTCCGTGACCGTGACGATCACGGACGTCGACGATGCGGGCAACACCGCCACGGCGAACTCGACAGCCACCGTCGCGGACGCCGCGCTCCATGCCGGTACGTTCACGGTGCCGTCCTCGACGTCCCTCGGGAACCCGACGAACGTTTCGTTCGGCTTCAGCGACGACAACACAGGGGCGCCGACGAGCGACTTCATGGCCACGATCGACTGGGGCGACGGCTCCAACTCGACCGGCGTCATCGGCGGGTCGGGCGGCAGCTATGCGGCCAGCGGTAGCCACGCCTACGCCGCGGGCGGCCCGTACACCATCACCGTGACGGTCGTGGACGACGGGGGCAGTACAAGCGGCGCTGCCGCCGCCACCTCAGTTGTCGTCGTACCGCCGGCGGATGCACTCTCGGCGGGCTACTGGAAGAACCATCAGGCGCAGACGACGTCGCTGCTGTCGATCACGTTCGGCAGCTACACGGTGGGCACGTTCGCGGATGCGACGGCCGTGTTCGCCAACATGAACTGCGGCAAGTCGTCGGCGAACGACGCGGCCGGCTGCCTGGCCGCACAGCTCTTGGCCGCAAACCTGAACGTGAAGAACGGTGCAGGTCATTGCATCGCTCCGACGATCGCGAGTGCGGACGCGTTCCTGATCTCGATTGGCTACACCGGGCCGGACGCCACCTACACCCTGACGGCGGCACAGCGGGCGCAGGCGATCCAGCTGAAGGACGTGCTCGACAGGTACAACAACGGGCTGGGCTGCTAGCTCCGACGCTGCCCGGAGGAGCTCGAAGCTTGTGAGCAAGGTGAAGGGGCCGGCGCGAACCGGCCCCCTTCACCGCGGCACGCCAGGCGTCAGGAACGCAAACTGCAAGAGCCAGTAGGGTAGCCGCGCGCTTTGAACGAAAAACGCGTCATCGGCGTCGACATCGGCGGCACCAAGATCCTGGCTGGGGTCGTCGACCGGGAGGGGCACGTGGAGCACCGCCGCGAGCACCGGACCCCAACCGCCTCCGAAGACGAGTTTCTGGCGGGCCTCGACGCGGCGGTCGAGGAGCTCCTGACGGAAGAGATCGCCGCGCTCGGGTTCGGCATCCCGTCTCCGATCGATCAGCGCACGGGCCGGGCCCTGCAGGCCGTGAACCTCCCGCTGACGGACATCGCCTTCCGCGACAGGATGAAGGAGCGCTTCGGCCTGCCGCTCGGGATCGAGAACGATGCGAACGCGGCGACCTATGCGGAGTTCCGTTTCGGCGCTGCGCGCGAGGTCGACTCGATGGTCATGCTCACGCTCGGGACGGGGTGCGGAGGCGGCGCGGTCGTCGACGGGCAGCTCTTACGCGGCTGGGCGGAGTTCGGGCACATCGTGATCGTCTACGACGGCCTCCCCTGCCAGGGGTCGTGCACGGGGCGCGGGCATCTCGAGCCCTACGTCACCGGGGTCGCGGCCGGGAAGCTCGCGGCCGAGGAGTTCGGGCCCGCAGTCGACGCGCATCGGCTCGTCCGCCTGGCGAACGAAGGAGAACCCCGCGCGATCGAGATTCTCGACGGTATCGGCCGCCACCTCGGTGCCGGCATCGGCAGCCTCGTGAACATCTTCAACCCGGACCTGGTCGTGATCGGCGGAGGCTTCGCGGCGGCCGGCGACTTCGTGCTCGACCCCGCGCGCGAGATCCTGCGCCGTGAAGCGCTCGCGCGAGCGGGCTATCGAGTGCCGATCGTGCGCGCAGAGCTCGGGACCGCCGCGGGCCTGATCGGCGCCGGCCTCGTTGCGTTCGACGCAGCCGGGTAGCACCGTGCCGCTCGCCGTCTGCGCGACGCCGATCGGAAACCTCGACGACGTCACGCTGCGCCTGCTCGACGAGCTCCGCTCCGCCGACGTCATCCTCTGCGAGGACACGCGACACACCCGCGTGCTGCTCGACCGGCACGGGATCTCCGGCGCGAAGCTCCTCTCATACCACGAGCACAACGAGGCCAAGCGGACTGCGGAGCTGCTCCCGCGACTCCTGGCCGGCGAGCGCGTCGCTCTCGTCAGCGACGCGGGGATGCCCGGGATCAGCGATCCAGGCGCGCGCTTGGTCGGAGCCGCACTCGAACAGGGTGTGCCGGTGACTGTGCTCCCCGGCCCATCGGCTGTAGACACGGCGCTCGTCGCCGGGGGGTTCGCAGCCGACCGCTACCAGTTCGTCGGCTTCCTGCCACGAGGCGCCGGCGCGCTGACGGCTCTGTGGCGCGAGCTCGCAGGCTGGGCATATCCCGTCGTCGCGTTCGAGTCGCCCCAGCGGCTGCCTGCGACGCTTCGTTCGTTGGCAGCTGCGCAGCCCGGGCGGGAGGTGGCCGTCTGCCGCGAGCTGACGAAGAAGTTCGAGGAGGTCGTGCGCGGCTCGGCCGCGGAAATGTCCGCCCGCTTCGCGGAGCCGCCGAAGGGCGAGATCACGCTCGTGCTCGGGCCGGGCGAGGAGGAACGAGACCTGCCCGGAGCGCTCGAGGCGGTCGCCGAGCTGGTCGCGGCCGGAATCCCTCGCCGGCAGGCTGCCGATGTCGTGTCGCGGCTGACCGGCACGTCCCGCAACGAGCTCTACCGCCGTACTTTGTAGCCAGTATTGACAACAAAGACCGGCCTTGCTACGGTCGCGTTGTTCTCAAAACTGGCAACAGGAGGAACTGTGCGGCTACTTGCGGTCCTGATCATTTGCGCGTGTGCGCTCCCTGTCACCGGCGCGCGCGCCTGGACGTGGCCCGTCGACGGTCCGGTGCTGCGGTCGTTTGCGTTCGACCACGCGCACCCGTACGCGGGCGGCCAGCATCGCGGTGTCGATCTCGGCGCTCCGAGCGGCAGCCCTGTGCTCGCCCCGGTGAAGGGAATCGTTTCGTTCGCGGGAACGGTGCCGACCGGCGGCAAGACGGTGTCGATCGAGACGGCGTTCGGCTACACCGCCACGCTCGTCCACCTCGGGTCGATCGCAGTGGTGCGCGGGGCGCTCGTGGGAGAAGGCTCGGTCGTCGGGACGGTCGGGCCGAGCGGCGTGGTCGACTTGACGGAGCCCTACGTCTACTTCGGCACGCGCGTGACGAGCGATCCGCAGGGG
>JALYLY010000055.1 GCA_030773975.1 Actinomycetota bacterium
CGCATCGTGGCCGGGTGGAAGCCGAGCTTCTTCATCGACGAGTCTCCGCCTCTTTCGGCACTCGTCGTCGACCGCGCCCGCGTCGGCCGCGTCGTCACGCGCTTGCCGGCGCTCGCGGCAGCGGCGGCATTCCGTGATGCGCTGCGGAAAGCTGGGATCGCCGTCGCAGGTCCCGTCCGGATCGGAGAGGCCGACGCATGGTCGGAGCTGCTTGCCGACGTGTCCTCACCGACGCTCGGGGCGATGTTGCGCTTCATGGACCGCGAGAGCGACAACTTCACCGCCGAGATGCTGTTGAAGCAGCTGGGGCTCACGGAGCTCGGCCGAGGCACAAGCGCGGCGGGAGCGGCCGTGGTCACGCAGGCGCTGGCCGACGCGGGCGTGCCGATGACGGGCGTGCGCATCGTCGACGGGTCGGGCCTGTCGCAGCTCGACCGCCTGACGGCGAATGCGCTCGGCAGCCTGTTGAGGATCGCCTGGGCCGATCCGACCGTCGGGCCGGCCCTACTCGCCTCCCTCCCGGTCGCGGGCGTGAACGGAACGCTGCAACACCGGTTGCGCAAGCCGCCCGCCCGAGGGCGCGTTCTGGCGAAGACCGGCACGACGGACACCGCGTCGTCGCTGTCCGGCTACGTCAGCGACCGCTACGCGTTCGCAGTCGTGCAGAACGGGCATCCCCTGTCGTACTGGTGGGCCCGCCGCGCCCAGGATCGCTTCGCACAAATCCTGGCCGGTTCGTAGTCACAAGTCGACACGCTTTCGTGACGCCGACGTCTCCCTTTCGGGTCTGACCCCCACGCCTGTCGCACCGGGACATGTCGGACGGGTCCGACGCGGACGGTTTGTGCGTCAGAAGGCGCACTTTCGTTTCAGTTACGTGCGCTTCAGGAGCTCGACCAGGTCGGCTTCGGACAGGATCGAAACTTCGACCTTGCGGGCTTTCGTCAGCTTTGAGTTGCCCGGCTCCTCGCCGACGACCAGTCCCGTCGTCTTGCCGGAAACCGAGTTCACGACCTTCGCGCCTTTCGCTTCCAGCGCCGCGGCTGCCTCGTCGCGCGTGAAGCCCTCCAACGTGCCGGTGATCACGTAGGTGTCGCCGGTGAGCGGTCCTTCGACCGGCTTGAGCTCGTCGCCGATCTCGAACCGCAAACCGAGCGAACGCAGCTCCTCCACGAGCGCACGGTTCGCTTCGTCGGAGAACCACTCCGCGATGGCCTCCGCTCGTTCCGGGCCGATGCCCTCGACCTCGAGGATGTCCTCCTGCGCGGCGGACATCAGCCGATCGACGTTCTCGAAGTGCCGCGCGAGATTCTGGGCCGTCACCCAGCCGACGTCCGGAATGTTCAGCCCGAACAGAACGCGGTGGAACGGCACCTGCTTCGACGCCTCGATCGACTCGATCGCGCTCGTCGCAGAGATCTCGCCGTAGCCTTCGATCTCCATCAGCTGCTCTTTCGTCAGCCGGTAAAGGTCCGGCAGCGAACGCACGAGCCCGAGATCCCACAAGCGGCGCACGGATTGCTCGCCGACACCTTCGATGTCCGCGGCCGCCTGCACCCAGTTGATGAGCGACTCGAGCCCGCGCGAGGGACAGGCCCGGTTCGGGCAGCGGTGCATCGCCTCGCCCTCCGGCTTGACGACGTCCACTCCGCAGAGCGGGCACTGCTTCGGCATCTTGAACGGCTTCGTTCCTTTTGCATGGGGCAGCACGGGCCCGACGACCTGAGGGATCACGTCGCCCGCACGCTGGACGATCACGTTGTCGCCCTCGCGGATGTCCTTGCGGTTGATGTCCTCCTCGTTGTGCAGCGTCGCCTGCGAAACGGTGACGCCGCCGACCTCGACCGGCTCGAGCTGCGCCCACGGGTTCAGCGCGCCCGTACGGCCGACCCGGATGTGGATCTTGTTCAGCTTCGTCTGGGCCGTCATCGGCGCCCACTTGAAGGCGCGCGCCCAGCGCGGCCTGTCGTGCAACGCGCCGAGCCGTCGCTGCTGGTCGAACGAATCGACCTTGATCACGATGCCGTCGATCTCGTAGTCGAGCTCGATGCGCCGCTTCTCCCAGTCACGGCATGCTGCAGCGACGGACTCGACGGTCTCGTGCCGCTCCGCGTAGGGGTTCGTGCGGAAGCCGTGCGCGCGGAGCCACTCGAGCGACTCCCAGTGACCGTCCGCGGGAAGGCCCTCGCGCCGGCCGAGGCCGTGGACCCAGATCGAGAGTGGACGCTCGGCTGTGATGGTCGAGTCCTTGAGCCGCAGCGATCCGGCCGCTGCGTTGCGGGGGTTCGGCGTCGGCTTCTTCCCCTCCGCGATCAACCGCTCGTTGAGTTGGTTGAAGCCGCTGATCGGGAGGTAGACCTCGCCACGCACTTCGAGCAGCGGCGGCGGTGTCTCACCCGCGGCGAGCTGCATGCGCATCGAGATCGCTTTGATCGTGCGCACGTTCGGCGTCACGTCCTCTCCCAGCCGGCCGTCCCCGCGCGTCGCGCCACGCACGAAGACTCCGTCCTCGTAGATGAGGTTGATCGAGAGCCCGTCGATCTTCGGCTCCGTCACGTACGCGACGTCGCTCGTTCCGAGTCGCTTGCACACGTCCTGGTGCCACTTCTCGAGCGACTCCTCCGTCGTCACCTTCTCGAGCGACCCCATCGGCGAGGGGTGCGCGACCTTCTGGAACTTGTCCGACGGAGGTGCGCCCACGCGCTGCGTCGGCGAGCCCGGGATCACCAGCTCCGGGTTCGCCTCCTCGATGACGGCGAGCTCGTCGTAGAGGCGGTCGTACTCGGCATCCGTAACCTCGGGGTCGTCGAGAACGTGGTAGCGGTAGAGGTGGTAATCGAGCACGTCGCGCAACTCTGCCGCCCGCTTCTCCGCCTTAGAGGACGCCAAGAAGCTTCTCCGCGGTATCAATGAGCGCGTCCGGCGCCTCTGCCTCGAGCCGTTCGCGTGCATGGATGCCGCCCCACGTGACGCCGACCGAGAACAGACCTGCAGCCTTTGCCGCCTTGACGTCGAACGGCGCATCGCCGACGTAAGCGGCCTCGTCCGCGCGTGCGCCCATCCGGCCGAGCGCGAGCAGCAGGGGCTCCGGATCGGGCTTGTGCCGCGCCGTCTCGTCTCCGCCGACGACCGTCTCGAACAGATGCGCAATGGGAATGCGCGCGAATGCAAGCTCGACGGTCTGGCGCCGCTTTGCGGTGACGATCCCCAACCGTCGGCCCTCGTCCTTCAGGCGAACGAGCACATCGTCCATCCCCGCGCAGCAGACGAGCTCGTCGTGCAGCGGCTCGTTATGCGCGCGATAGACGTCGACGAGCTGGTCGACCTTGTCCGGCGAGAGAGCGTGCATCTGCGCCTCGAGGCCGGGGCCGCCGACCGCCGCCATCAGCTCCTCGTCGGGAATCTCGGCGCCGAGAACCTCCTTGGCTGCGTGCCGCATCGACGCGAGGATAATCGCGCCGGAATCGATGACTGTGCCGTCGAGATCGAAGAGAACAACGGGAAAGCGCATGGGATCGATGCTAGTTATTCGTACGCGACAGACGTGAGATACAGACCCCACGGCGGAGCCGTCGCGCCCGCCTCACTGCGCGGGCGCCCTTCGAGCAGCGGTGCGAGGCGCTCCGCAGGGAGCTCGAGCATCGTCCCGACGAGCGTCCGCACCATGTGCCTGAGAAAGCCGTCCGCCGTGATCTCGAACTCGAGCGCATCGCCGCGCCGGTACCAGGCGGCCGCCAGCACATTCCGGCGGAACGCCTGATGCTGCGTCTCGGTCGGCGTGAACGCGCGGAAGTCGTGCACGCCCACGAGAAGGTCGGCCGCGACCGCCAGGCGTTCCTCGTCGAGCGGCCGCTGGTACCACCAGGAACGCTGTTGCTCGAACGGCGACCGCTCGCGGCGGCGCCAGATGCGATAGCGGTAACTGCGCGAGCGCGCGGCACGCCGCGCATGGAAGTCGGACGCCATCTCACTTGCGGAGACGATCGCAACGTCGTCCGGCAGGGCCGTGTTGAGCGCTTCGGCGACACGCGGCGCGGGCGGGCCGCCGTCGACGTCGACGCTGACGACGTTGCCGAGTGCGTGGACCCCGGCGTCGGTTCGCCCCGCAACCGCGAGGTCGGCGAACGAGGGAAACACGCCGAGGGCGTCGCGCACAACTCCTTCGACCGTGCGCAAGCCCGGCTGCAGCGCCCAGCCGTGGAAATGGGTGCCGTCGTACTCAAGCGTTAGCTTCAGCCGCACGTCAGGCCTCCCTGACTCTGTTTGTCAGGTTTGCCTTATGTTCTACCGGGTTGCGATCGATTTGATACACTCTAATCAATGACAGACAAGCAAACCTTTCTTCTCCAGCGAGTGCAGCCGGCGATGGTGGGGCTCATCGACGGCTCGCTCTCGACGCTCGCGCCGATCTTCTCCGTCGCCGTCGTCACTCACAAGCCGCACTACGCCTTCATCGCAGGCATCGCCACCGCGTTCGGCGCCGGCATCTCGATGGCATTCTCGGAAGGGCTCTCGGACACGGGCGAGCTGACCGGCCGCGGAAACCCGATGGTTCGCGGCGGGATCACCGGTGCGGGAACGTTCGTGGGCGGCATTCTGCACACCCTGCCGTTCCTGATCCCGCACTATCAGGCAGCCCTTTACTCCGCTGTCGCAGTCGTCGCACTCGAACTGCTGATCCTGGCCTGGCTGCGCTGGAAGTTCTTCCAGGTCGGTTTCATTCGCGCGCTCGCGTCCGTCACGCTGGGCGGCGTGATCATCGCAGCGGTCAGCGCGGCACTCGGCTCCGTGGGCTAGTCCAGGTTCAGAGACTCGTTCGCGCCGCTGACGAACAGGCCCGGACGCGGACCGCCGCCGATCGCGAACACTCGCCTCCCGACGGCGACCACAGCAAGGCCATGCCTCGGCGTCGGCAGGTCCGGCAGACGTTCCCAACGCCGCGACGCTGGCGCGTACACGAACGCCGATGCGATTGTTCCAGTGGGAGCCTCGCCGCCTACGGAGATCAAACGGTCTGTGGCCGTCGCGGCGCCGGTCCCTCCCCGCGCCTCGGGGATTCGAGTGACGGCGCTCCAGGATCGCGCGCCCGGCGTGAGCGACTCGACCGTCGTCTGGTTCGTGTCGATGCCCCCCAACCGGCCGGCTACCGCGTAGACCTTCCCACCCAACGACGCGGCGGCGAGGTGCTCGCGCGGGGTCGGTCCCGGCACCGTCAACCAGCGCTGCAAGCGCAGGTCGAAGGCGAACGCGACCCGCGCGAGGACACCGGGGCGCCGCACTCCACCGACGACGTAGACCCTCCCACCCGCGACCGCGGCCGCTGCGGCTGCCCGCGGAACGGGCATCGGTGCCGCGACGCGCCACCTTCCGTTGGCCAGCACGAACGTGGATCGCAGCGCTCTCCCGTTCCCGCCGTAACCGCCGATGACGTAAAGCCGTCCCCGATACGCGGCAGCCATCGCATGGTTGACCGCAAGAGGTAGATCACGTTCGCGGCGCCAGCGCCTTGTCGCCGGCGAGTAAACGTCCACCCGCCGCGAAGACTGCCCGTTCGCGAGGTAGCCGCCGACCACGTAGATCTCGCTGCGCACGACCGCTCCGGCGACCTCCGTGCGCGGAAGCGGCAGCGAGGGCTCGTTCTGCCAAGGGCCGGCGACGACTCCGGCTGCCGCGACGAGCTCCGCGAGCATCGCAACTCAGTCTACGAGCAGCGTCAATCCCTCGACACCGTGAACGACGACCTCGTCGCCGGGAACGAGCACGCGATCCGATCGGGCCTCCCAGAGCTCGCCGGCCACGCGGACCTGCCTCGGCGTGCTGACGACGGCGGTCCTGCCGACGAGCGCCTCGACGCCGGTAACCGCGCGGCGGCGGCGCGACCATCTGAGCAAAACGAGCGACTCGGCGATGTCGACCAGCCCGCCCGCGACGATGGCCAGGATCCCCCACGGGGAGGGCAGGACGAAGATCGCCAGCAGGATCGCTCCGAGTAGGAGCATGAGCTCCTTGCGCTAAGACGTTGCGGTGGCCGACGGCGATGCGCCGGCCGGCACGTAATCCACGAGCTCGAGGTAGACCATCTCCGCGGCGTCACCGAGCCGAGGGCCGAGCTTGACGATCCGCGTGTAGCCGCCGGGCCGGTCCGCGAAGCGCGGGGCAACGTCCGCGAACAGCTGGTGGACGACGTCCTGCGAGCGCAGCTCGGCGAGCGCGAGCCTCCGGGCGTGGAGGTCGCCGCGCTTGCCGAGCGTGATCATCTGCTCTGCGAACGGCTTGACCGCCTTGGCCTTGGCCACGGTGGTCTTGATGCGGCCGTGCTCGATCAGCGCGCCCGCGAGGTTCGAGTAGAGCGCTTTGCGGTGCGCCGAGTCGCGCCCGAGCTTCTTGCCGGACCGGCGGTGCCGCATTAGTGGCCCTGCCGGTCGCGCTCGTGGATGCCGCGGTGGCGAGCACCAAGCGAGACAAGGACGCAGGGAGCGCTCGGGCTGTGTTGCCCGAGTGCGACTGAGGACGCCGGATCGCGCAGTG
>JALYLY010000056.1 GCA_030773975.1 Actinomycetota bacterium
CCCACGCCCGCGCATTGCCGCGCGTACACGCATTCAGCGAGATCCGCGTTGCGGGCCGCGACCGGGCAAGGGCCGAGGCGCTCGCGGACGAGATCGGGCCGCATGCACGCGCAGCGAGCTCGTACGAGGAAGCGATCCGAGGCTCCGATGTCGTCGCCGCGACGACGCACGCGACCGAGCCGATCGTGCGGCGCGAGTGGCTGTCGCCGGGCGTTCACGTGAACTCGGTCGGTCTCAATCCATCGGGACGCGAGGTGGACGAGCAAACCGTCGCGGACGCGCTGCTCGTCGTCGAGTCGCGGGAGTCCGCGCTGGCGCCCCCTCCGGCGGGAGCGCCCGAGCTCGTCGGCGTCAGCCCGGCGAACGTCCATGCCGAGCTCGGAGAACTCGTCGCGGGTACGAAGCCGGGACGCAGCTCCCAGGACGAGATCACCCTGTATAAGTCAGTCGGTGTCGCCGTTCAGGATGTCGCCGCAGCGGCTCTCGTGCTCGCGGCCGCGAAGGGACGGTCGGTGGGGCGGGCGATTGAGCTGGAGGAACTGACATGAGCAGCAACAACGACTTCAAACCGGGGCTCGAGGGCGTTGTCGCCGTCGAGACGGAGATCATGGAGCCCGACCGCGAGGGCGGGTCGCTTCGCTACCGGGGTGTCGACGTCGAGCCGCTCGTCGGGCAAGTTCCCTATGAGAACGTCTGGGGCCTCCTCGTCGACAACGACCTGAGCTCGAAGATGCCGGATCCGGAGCCGTACGAGCCGGCGCGACTCACCGGCAATGCGCCCGCAGACCTTCAGGCCGAGACGGCGCGGCTCGCCGGCGAATGGAAACTCGGCAAGCTGAACGAGATCTCCGACGAGCAGGCGCGTGAGGATCTAGGCCGGCTGTCCGCGCAGATGATGTCGATCGTCGCGCGCTCCGCGCGTCTCGCCGACGGAAAAACGGACGTCGTCCCCGACGATGTGGTTTCGCGTGGCAAGACTGCCGCCGAGAAGTTTCTCCTCAAGTGGCGCGGCGAGGCCGACCCTCGTCACGTGAAGGCGATCGACACCTATTGGATCTGCACGGCCGAGCACGGTTTGAACGCGTCGACGTTCACCGCTCGCGTCGTCGCTTCGACGGGCGCGGATTGCGGCGCCGCCCTCTCCTCGGCCGTGGGCGCGCTCTCGGGCCCGTTGCACGGCGGCGCTCCGGCCTACGTGAAGCCGATGCTCGACGAGGTCAAGCGGACGGGCGACGCAGCGCAGTGGGTGGAGGAAGCACTCGCGCAAGGAAAGCGCATCATGGGCTTCGGCCATCGTGTCTATCGCGCAGAGGACCCACGTTCACGCATCCTCAAGCGGACGGCGAAGGAGCTCGGGTCGCCGTACGTCGAGGTGGCGGAGGAGCTCGAAGGCGCGGCGCTCGCAGCGCTTCAGAAGCGCTCCCCCGACCGTGTTCTCGCGACGAACGTCGAGTACTACTCGGCGGTCGTCCTCGACATCGCGGAGATCCCGCCGCCACTCGCGCCGGCGATGTTCGCCTGCTCGCGCGTCGCCGGCTGGTCCGCGCACATTCTCGAGCAGAAGAAAACGGGCCGCCTGTTCCGGCCTTCGGCGCGCTACGTCGGCCCCGCCGAGCGCGACCTCAGTCACCGCTGAGGCGCCTATTCCGGCGAGCTGCCTTTCCGCCGGCCGTGGAAACTCCGTCACTCTTTCGTCACGGTGTCCGACACCAGGCCGTGTACGAGTTGGACGTCACGCGAATCCGCTTGAACTGAGAGCCGGAGCGCGTTCCGTTACATCGAGGCTACTTCCACGACAAGGTGTCCGACACCAGGACGTGGTTCGACGAGACCTCGCGACTTCGGACTAGGCTGCGCCGCATGGAGCTGATCGAGTACCGCCGGCAGTTTCCGATCCTCCGCGACACGACGTACCTGATCAACCACTCCCTCGGCGCGATGCCGGCGGCTGCCGAGGAGCGCGTGCTCGAGTACGCGCGGATGTGGAAGGAACGCGGCATCCGCGCCTGGGGCGAGGGCTGGTGGGAGATGTCCATGACCGTCGGCGATCAGGTCGGCCGCATCATCGGGGCCCCGCCGGGCTCGACGGTCATGCATCAGAACGTTGCGGTCGCCGAGGCGATCGTCCTGTCCTGCTTCCGGCCCGTCGATCCGCACCGAAACAGGGTCGTCTACGAAGAGGGCAACTTCCCGAGCGTCCGCTATCTGTACCAGGCGCAACCGGAGCTCGATGTCGTGGTCGTCGAGGACGACGCCGCAATCATCGAGGCGATCGACGAGCGCACCCTGCTCGTTCCGATCACGCACGTCCTCTTCAAGACGGCGGAGATCCAGGACGTCGCCGCGATCGTCCGCCGCGCGCACGAGGTCGGCGCGCACGTCGTGCTCGACGCATACCAGTCCGCCGGGATCATGCCGCTCGACGTTGCCGCTCTGAACGTCGACTTCGCGGTCGGAGGCAGCGTCAAGTGGCTGTGCGGCGGGCCGGGCAACGGGTGGCTCTACGTCCGGCCCGATCTCGCCGACGTGCTGGAGCCCACCTTCGTCGGCTGGCAGGCGCACGCACGTCCCTTCGGCTTCGAGCCCGAGCTCGACTACGCGGAGGGTGCGGCACGCTTTCTCACCGGCACGCCCAACGTCCCTGCGCTCTACGCGGCGACTGCAGGCTACGACCTGATCGAGGAGATCGGCGTCGATCGCATCCGCGAGAACTCGGTCCGGCAGACCCAACTTCTCATCGACCTGCTCGACGAAGCCGGCTTCGAAGTCGGCAGTCCGCGCGACCCCGCCCACCGCGGCGGCACCGTCACCGTACGCACGCCGGAATTCGAAGCCGTGCACAAGGAGCTCAGCGAGCGCCAGATCCTCTGCGACTTCCGTCCCGACGCGGGACTTCGCCTCGGGCCGCACTACTACAACACCGATGACGAGCTCCGCCACGCGGTCGCCCAGATCGCCGAGATTCTGGAGACCGGGGCCTACGAGCGCCATCTGGGCGCAACGGCCCGCTTCTAGTCCCTCGCCGGTGGCGTTTCCTAACAAGTTTCTTAGTTTCAAGGCCGAAAGTACGGGTGTGAGGAGCCTGGCCGTCGCCGTCTGCGCAGTTCTGCTCTTGCTTTTGCCTACGTCCGCCTTCGCCTCGGAAATCATCGACCGGAACGCGCATAACGTCAGGCTTGGCGTCGACGCGAAGGGTCAAGCGCTGGTCACGTACCAGGTCCGCGGGCACGTCATGCACGTCCGCGTCTGGGGAGCGGTCAATGCGCGGCACCCGACGATGAGCCGGCCGCAGGTCAGCTTCCGGAAGGACTACTCGGGTCGGAACTCGACCTCCTTCAAGAACCAGTGCCGTGCGTACGACGGGGCGAAGCTCGCGTTCCAGGTCGCCGCGTGCGCCGCGCCTGACGGCTCGTACTGGGCGCTGCAATCGTGGCGTAGGACGCTTCCGAACTTCGACGGCCGTCCGCGCAGCTGGCTCGGCGCACGCGAGCTTCACGTCTCCCACTGGTCGAGCGCGATTGCGACGCTGGACGCCTGGACCGACTGGGTCTACGGCGGGCGCTACCACCATCTGTTCGGGCGGCTCACGTACGACGGCCGGCCGGTGTACGGCTTCTCCGCGACGCGCGTCGGCTCCCCGCTCGACAGCTACGGCCGTAACGTCTACGTCGACACGCTCGACTCGCGCTACGGGAAGGGCTGGCGGCGGGAGAACGCCTTTCTGTCTCACCGGCCGACCGGAGTCTTCTGTTACGGCTTCTACCGATTCACCTCACGCGGGCCGGGAAACGGCGCGAAGTACCGGCTGACGGCGATCGGCCCCGGCGTGACGCCCGACGTGAGCATCACGATCCCCGGCTTGCACGACTACGACGCGAACAGCGCCGGAGACGTTGAGTACGAACAGCAGCAGAACGCCTTGCAGGACTCCATCGCCGGAGTCGACAAGAAGTGCCGCGTTCACTGACCGAGCAACTCCAGCAACCGTAGGGCGTACGCCGGCGCGGTCGGCTCGTCCTCGTGCCGGAAGTACGCATACAGCGGCACGTCGACAGCGCGTAGCCGGTCGGACCATTCCTGCAACGCCTCGTCGTCATACGGCGGATCGCGGAACCGCACGTAGCGGAACGGCGCCTCGTGGTCGAGGTCGTTGATCCGCGCCGCGCCCGCCTCCGCGAGCAGCGGCTCGATCCCGTCCCAGGACGGATGCGCGAGATCGAACGCGACGAGAAGCTCGGAGTCGAGCGAGCCGAGGATCAGCTCGATCATCCCCTCGTCGCGGGCGCTGATCAACTGGACGCGAATCGGACCAAGCCGGTCCCCGAGTGCACGCACGCGCCCGAACTCGGCCAACAGGCGCGGCCGGTTGCCCGCGAGCTTCGGCGCGAACATGAATCCCGCCGGCGTCTGCTCGGCCCAGCGCGCAAACTGCTCCTCGGCCGGCAGCCGGTAGCCGGTCGTGTTCAGCTCGACGGTCGAGAAGCGCCCCGCGTAGAAGCGCAGGAACTCCTTGGAGTCGGTCCCGGCCGGGTAGAAGCCGGGCTTCCACGACGGATAAGACCAGCCAGAGGTGCCGACGAAAAGCTCAGACAAAGCGCTCGAGGGCACCTTCGAGCATTCCCTGGAACTCCGGGCTCCAACTCTGACCAGTCGCCTTGCGCGTTCGCGCGTGGAGTGCGACGGCAAGGAGCACCTGTCGCAACAGGGGTTCCAGCGCGTACGATTCGTCGCGTCCACCGGCGTCGACATAGGCGGCCACCGTCTCCTCGGCGATCCGCTGGTCGATCGTCCCGTCCCGCTGCAGAGAAAGGACCATGACGGCCGCGGCGAGATCGGAGGCCGGCCAGTCGATTCGGGCGAACTCCCAGTCGATCAGACCCTCGATTCCCCGTTCGGACGCGAGCAGGTTGTCGGAATGGAAGTCTCCGTGGACGGCCGACTCGGCGAGCGGCGGCGGGCTCGCGAGCCACTCACGCGAGGCTTCGTAGGCACGCTCGAGGAGAGCCGTGCGGTCGAGGACGGTCCAATCCCAGGTGTCGTTGGCGACCCAGTCGAGCTCGCGCCAGGATGGACGTCCCGGGCGCGGCCGTGCTCGAGGCCATTCATCAGCGGCTTGGTGCAGACGTGCGAGCAGCCGGGGCACTTCGTGGCGCACAATCGGGGCGCTTCGGTCCGCCCGCTCCGCAGGTATGTGCGGCGTGACGGAAACCACGTGATCCCCCACGGCGAGAAATGTGCTGCCGTCCAGGGCCGCCAAAGGCGCCACGACCTCGGGTACGCGTGGCGCCAGGAACGCGAGGAATTCGTGCTCCCACAGGACGCTTTCGAGACTGGTCTTCGCGTCGTGGATGATGTACGCGCCGCTGCGCACGACAAGATGTCTGCTGGCGAGCGGCTCGATCGACGCGCCTAGTTCGATGCCCCAGTGCGCGGCGATGTCCGCCGAGGCCGCGACTAAACTGGATTCCGGAGTGGCCACGACCGACAGAGTGACAGCCGAGGACGCCATC
Source organism: Actinomycetota bacterium (assembly GCA_030773975.1). Lineage (GTDB taxonomy): Bacteria > Actinomycetota > Thermoleophilia > Gaiellales > Gaiellaceae > 3-1-20CM-4-69-9. The sequence continues at coordinate 5,511 of JALYLY010000056.1, forward strand.
CGAGTACTCGACCATGGCTTCGTCCGCCTTGACGATGCCATGGCAACCGACCTCTCCGTGGTGAATGCCGCCCGCGTCAGCTTCGCGCGCCGCAAGGATGAGATGGATGACGCCGACGAAGGTCTGATCCGCTTCTTGATGCGCGATTCACACGGCACACCCTTTGAACATAACTCGTTCCGCTTTCACATTAGGGCGCCCATCTTTGTTGCAAGAGAATGGTTCCGACACCGTGTGGGGTGTATAACCGGAGACACCGTCGTCACCTTCGTGAACATCGACGGGCACAGTGCCGGTAAGAAGACCATTGACGAACTCTGGAAGATGTGGACAGTCGGTGAGCGCGACGGTCATGCCCTTGCGCCCGAGACTGCGAACGCAGTCGAGCGGCTGGCGGCTGATGGCGCGAGCGTCCGCTCGATAGCACGCTCTTTGAAAATTGGGCGTCGCAGCGTCCGGAGTCAGCTCAATGGCACAAATGGCCATCGCGATAGCCGATGGCGTGTCCGGAAGATGAAGCTACGCGTGCTGGACGAATCGACTCGTGAATTTACAACCGGGCACATTGGCGATATTTTCGACAAAGGAGTGCAGCCGGTTTTCGAGCTCACTCTCGCGGACGGTAAGCAGCTGAAGCTCACCGAGAATCACAGAGTCCTGACGACGGAAGGCTGGCAGACCATGGCAGAGGCCGTCGGGCTACGCGGGAAAGCCGAAGAGGCGACTATGACGCGTCCCTGCGCACTCCTGGTCAACGGTCATCCGGTGCATCAAGATCGTGATTGGCTTCAAAGGCGGCGTGAGGCTGGGCTTTCGGTTCAGGAGATGGCCAACGATGCCGGGTGCAGCTACCACACGATTCGGAAGTGGCTTCGTTGCCACGGTCTCCAGTTCACGGCCGCGGAGCAGTACAGGAGTCGTCGCCCATGGAATGCGGGCAGACGTGGCTATTCGATCCGTCTCGTACACACTCCCGAACATCTCGCTGCAATCCGGTTTGCTCGCTCCGGGGAGCGCAGCAACTTCTGGCGCGGCGGACGAAGCTCCGATCGTCAGTCAATAGCCGCTTGGACGACGCAGAAGGCGCCTCGTGTACATCTCTTGTACGACTACACGTGCCAGAAATGCCGGCGCAGGGGTGGTCGCCTCCACGCTCATCACGTCGTTCCTGTCTGGCTCGACCCGAGCTCCGCCAGAGACATTGGAAATCTCGCGAGCCTCTGCGACCACTGCCACCGTCAGGTGCATGGAACGCGAGAGTCAGAGCTTCAGTTCGCCGAGGAGTTCGCGGAGCTGCTCGGCTTCGCCACCGACGGTCCCGTAACGCGTACCAGAGGTTGGAGGTTTACAGCGCACGCAGTTGCCGTGACGGCGATCCGCTACGTCGGACTCCGACAGACGTACGATCTCGCCGTTGCAGGAGAGTGGCACAATTTCGTTGCAAACGGCGTTGTCGTTCACAACTCTTTCAATGAGTTTTCCATGCGGTATGCGAAGGCGACGGATGACTTCTACATCCCGGAGCCTGAAGACGTGCGCAGCCAGGTCGGCAAGCCCGGTGCCTATTCCTTCGAGCCGGTCGACGAGGAGCTCGCCGAGCGAACGCGTGAGGAGCTACGCGAGGTCTACCAGCACGCCTTCGAGACGTACGAGCGGCTCGTCGAGGCAGGCGTCGCGCGCGAGCTCGCGCGTTCCGTCATGCCCGTCGGCGCCTACACGGAGTTCTTCTGGACCGTGAACGCCCGTGCGCTGATGAACTTCGTCTCCCTGCGTGCGGCAGAGACGGCCCAGCGCGAGATCCGTCGCTACGCGAACGCCGTCGAACAGTTCTTTGCGGCCAAGATGCCGGTCACGCACGCCGCGTTCGTCGAGCGCGGCCGCATCGCGCCCTAGGCAACCGTCGGCTTCAGAACGATCTGGGTCGGCTGGTGGTTGCTCGGTAGCTGACGTGTGATCACCCAGCCGTCCCGGTCGAAGTGGCTGAGGTCGTACGCCGCGCTGAACCGCACGATCGCCTCGCCGCTCCTCACGTTGAAGCTGCCGCAGAGCACGACCGGCTTGCCGCCCTTCGTCAGGTAGAGGTCGTAGTAGCCGCCCTCCGGAAGCTGTCGCAGGCCCGTCGCATGGAGGAGCATCGGCCAGTTGCCGCCCTTGTCGGCCTTGCCGAGAGCGAGGGTCCCTCGCGCATTGCGATCGAGGCTCGTCCCCGCGAGCTTCACGACCCGCACCGGGTCGATCGAAGCCGAGCTCGAGCTGGGGCCGGAGGACTGCCCGAGCACGAAGCCGAGCACCGCTGCAGTCGCCAGCGCGGCAGCGAGCAAGAGCAACCGCTGCTGCCTCGGCCTGCCGGGCGGTCGCTGGGAGTCTTCGGGCCACTGAACGGCGTCGAGCTCGGGAGAAAGCTCGGGCGGAGGCCCGGCCCGGACGAGCAGATCGTGCGCGCGCCGCAGGCGCTGCCGCTCCTCCTCGGGCACGTCCTTGCCGACCAGATCGTCGAAGTCCGGCACGCGGCTCACTGCAACTCTCCTTCGAGGAGATCGGCCAGGCGACTCAGCCCCGCGCGCGTCCTTGTCTTCACCGTGCCGAGCGGGATGCCGAGGAAATCGGCGATCTCGCTCTGCGAGAGCTCACCGTAATACGCGAGCTCGATCACGTCGCGCTCGTTGCCGGACAGTCCTTCGAGGGCGCGGTGCACACGCCACGCCACGAAGGACGTCTCGGCGCGTTCGGCCGGACCGGGCTCGACCGTTGCCGTCTCCGGCACCTCGGCCGGCAGCTCACTGCGGTTCCGGCTCCGGTCGACGATCGCATTGCGGGCAACGGTGTAGAGCCAGGGCGCACCTGCGCCGAGCTCAGGCCGGTACGTCTTCGCAGAACGCCAGATGGCAGCGAACGTCTCCTGCACGGCGTCCTCCGCCCGCATCCGGTCACCGAGGCGGCGGAGAGCAAGACCGAAGACGGGCCGGGCATAGCGTTGGTAGAGGAGCTCGAAGGCGTCGGCGTCGCGCCGGGCGACACGGCGAATCAGGTCGCCGTCGGTCAGCCCGCGCTCGTGCAGCGGGGTGGATCCGGTCGTTTCCCGGCTGCGGCCATGGGGCATGGCAGCAGGCAAGGCAATGCTGATGCCCATCTTCTCGGGGTTTCTACGGGATTTCACGTCTTGTGGATTGGAGCAGACCGGGGGCTCCCTATACAACCACCAGCCATACCGAAAGCTTAAAAACCCCTTACGGTGCCCGCACGTCTAAGGGAAAGAGAGAGGAAAACACCAGGGGTTCCAATACCAGGGGGTTCCAGGATGCGCAGGTTCATTCCGATCGCCGTGGCAGGGATGGCACTGGTGCTGGCCGCACCGGCGTCGACGGCGACGACCACGGTTCAGATCAAGAGCACGGGGTTCGTTCCGGCCACCGTGACGATCAACCAGGGCGACTCCGTCACCTGGACGAACACGGACACGAAGGATCACCAGGTCGTTTCGAACGCAGGCGCGTTCGCCTCCGCGATCCTGAAGCCGGGCAAGAGCTACACGCACGCTTTCGCGAGCGGCGGGACCTACCGCTACCACGACGGCCTCCATCCGAGCCTGAAGGGCACGGTCACCGTTCGCGGAGCGCCGCCGCAGGTGACGCTGGCCGTCTCGGCGCCCGTCGTGAAGTTCGGGGCGCAGGTGACGCTCACCGGCACCGTGAACAACAAGCGAACGGGCGAGACGGTCACGCTGGCCGCGCTGCCGTTCGGGCAGACCACGAAGCAGGTGGTCGCGACGCTGCAGACGACGAGTGGCGGTGCGTTCTCATTCAGCGTCACGCCTCAGCTCAACACGACGTACCAGGCGCAGTGGAAGGGAGCCGAAAGCTCGGTCGGCGTCCAGGTCCAGCCGACGACCAAGCTGCCGTTCGTCTCCCGGTCGGGCTATTTCCACTTCTACGTGACGGCCGGCCAGTCGTTCGCAGGGCGATTCGTCTACCTGCAGCGCTTCACGCCGGCGCGCACGTGGATCAACATCCGCAAACTCCAGCTCGGCCAGCAGTCCGGCCGGATCATGGGGATGAAATTCGTCCGCTCGATGATCCCACGTGGGCGCTGGTCGATCCGGATCTACATGCCGGCGAGCGAGATGCCGGGCGGGTACATCGACTCGTGGAGCGGAACGCAGCCGGTGGTGAAGCGCTAGTCGTGCGAGAGCGCGGACTACTTGTCCGCGCTCTCCAACCTCTGCTGGACGGCGTCCCAGTTGACGACGTTCCACCAGGCCTCGAGGTAATCGGGCCTGCGGTTCTGGTACTTGAGGTAGTAGGAGTGCTCCCACACGTCGATGCCGAGGAGCGGCACGTCCGAGTTCGAGATCGGTGAGTCCTGGTTCGCGGTGGAGTAGACCGCGAGACCGGTGCCGTCGTAGACGAGCCAGCTCCAGCCAGAGCCGAACCGCTTGACGCCGGTGTCGTTCAGAAGCTTCTTCAGCTCGTCGAGGCTGTCGAAGGTGTCGTTGATCGCGTCGGCGAGCGAGCCGCTCGGCTCTCCGCCGCCATTCGGGCTCATGATCTCCCAGAAGAGGCTGTGGTTGGCGTGGCCGCCGGCGTTGTTGCGGACGGCCGCCCGGATCTCCTCCGGCAGGATCTCCAGGTTCGCGAGCACATGGTCCACGGGCCGGTTCTCCCACTCGGTGCCGGCCAGCGCCTTGTTGGCGTTGTCCACGTAGGCCTGGTGGTGCTTGTCGTGGTGGAAGTGCATGGTCTGCTCGTCGATATGGGGCTCGAGCGCGCTGTAGTCGTACGGGAGAGGCGGGACCTCAAACGGCATTGGTAGCTCCCTTCAGTAGCTTCTAGACCGAGGATATGCTCCGCGCGCCGGTCTAGTCGAGGAGAGGGAGAGATGACGTCGCTCGCGTTCAAGTTCGAGGAGATCACAGCCCGGGAGCTGAAGCCGGAGCTCTACGAGCTCGACGGCATCTCGCGTGCCACGATCGAGGCCCACTACAAGCTCTACCAGGGGTACGTGAACAAGCGGAACGAGATCCTCGGGAGGCTGGACGCTGTCGACGTCGCGAGCGCGAACCAGGTGTTCTCGGACCTGCGCTCGCTCAAGGTCGACCTCACGTTCGCGGTCGGCGGGATCAAGAACCACGAGATCTACTTCGAGCATCTCGGGGGTGGCGGGGGCGACCCCACCGGCCTGATCGGCGACCTGATCGAACGTGACTTCGGCTCGGTGCAGAACTGGCGCACCGACCTGAAGGCCACCGGGATGGCCGGCCGCGGCTGGGCCTGGACGGCCTACGACTGGGACGAGGGCCACCTCTTCAACTACGTGGGCGACGCGCAGAACACGTATCCGATCTGGAACGCCACGCCGCTGATCGCGCTCGACGTCTACGAGCACGCGTACTTCCTCGACTATCAGACAGACCGTGCCTCGTACATCGATGCGTTCTTCGACAACCTTGACTGGTCGACCGTCAACGACTGGGTGTCGAAGTATCAGATCCAGACGTAAGGCCAGATGAAAACCGCGCTCCTTGTCGCCGCGGGCTACGTACTCGGCTCGATGCCGTGGGGCTACTGGCTTCCGCGCCTCGTCAAGCACGATGACATCCGGCGCCAAGGCAGCGGCAACATCGGCGGCACGAACGTCTGGCGCGTCTACGGCTGGCGGCTCGGATTGCCCGTCGTGCTGCTGGACACGGCGAAGGGCTTCGTGCCGGCTCTCGTCGCGACGCTCATGGTGTCGCATCTTGCGGGCGTGCTAGCCGGAGCCGCGGCGATGCTCGGGCACTGGCGCCCGCTGTTCCTGCGCTGGCGGCGCGGCGGCAAGGTGGTGGCGACGTGCGGCGGCGCGTTCCTC
>JALYLY010000057.1 GCA_030773975.1 Actinomycetota bacterium
CACCCGGGCCATGCCTTCGCACTCGGTGACGCGGAACGACTCGACCGCTGCGCGCTGCACCTCCTCGAGCACCGCTTCGGGCAGGTCAGGCGGGATCACGAGCTGCATCCCGCCTTCCTCGTACTTCGAGGCGTAGTCGTACCACTCGTGTCCCAAGGGCACGATCTGGCCGGGAATGGACGCAATGGGCTCCCGGTTGCCGAGCACGCCGACCTCGACCTCGATTCCGTCGAGGAACTCCTCGACGAGAACCTTGTCGTCGTGGCGAAATGCAAGCTGGACCGCATCGCCGAGCTCGGCTTCGTCGTGCGCCTTCGTGATCCCGACCGAAGAACCAAGGCGCGCCGGCTTGACGAAACATGGAAAGCCGAAAGGGTTTTCGACCGCGTCGCCCTCGCGTAGCGCGATGTGGCGCGCAACCGGAATCCCGCTGTCGCGCAACACCTTCTTGAACAGATCCTTGTCCATGCACAGCGCGGACGCCGCCACGCCGGCTCCGACATACGGCACGCCTGCGAGCTCGAGCAGCCCTTGCACCGTCCCGTCCTCGCCGAACGGCCCGTGGAGGATGGGCAGGACGACGTCGACTGCGCCGAGGGTGGCAGGCGCGTTCGCCGCCGGAACGGGGAGCGTCTCAGCCACCGAGCCGCCGCCCGAGCCGAGCTCCCAGCGCCCGTCACGGCCGATCGCGACCGTGACGACGTCGTACTCCGCAGGATCGAGCGATTCGAGCACCGAGCGGGCGGAGGCGAGCGAGATCTCGTGCTCGGACGAACGCCCGCCGGCAAGGATCGCGACCTTCAGCCGGCTCACACGATCACGGCGGGGTGGGCGTCCCGGTGAACTTGCCGACGGCGATCGTCACGATCGTGCCGGGCGGCTGTTGCGATCCGCCGGGTGGATCCTGGGTCTGCACGATGCCGTCCTGGCTCTGGTCGGTGACCGGCTGGCTGACGATCTTCACGCCGAACCCCGAGGCCTTCAGCGTCGCCTGCGCGTCGTTCTGCGTCAGTGTCGTCACGTCCGGAACGGTGGAGGTGGTCGGCCCCTTCGACACCATCACGGTGATCGTGGTGCCCGGCGGCTGGAGCGTCCCCGGACCGGGGCTCGTGTTGACGACGGTATCCTTCGGGGCGTCGGACTTGACGTCCTTGCGCAAGACCGCAAATCCGCTGCCGAGGAGGGTCGAGTTCGCAGAGTCGAACGTCGAGCCCACCACGTTTGGCACCGACACCGGCTTCGGCCCCTTAGACACCTTCAACCTGACCAGCGACCCCTGCGTCACCGAGGCGCCCGCAGTCGGCGACTGCGAGATCACCTCGCCTTGCGGCTTGTCGGACTCGGTCGGAATCGGCTTGCCCTTCAGCTTTGCGTCCTGCAGGTCGGACAGTGCCTTGTTGAGCGGCTCGCCGACGACACTCGGAACGTCTGTCTTAGGCGGCCCGAGCGAGACGTAGATGGTGACGTAGTTGTTCTTCGGCGTCTTTTCTCCGGGTCGCGGCGTCTGCTGGAAGACGTACGTTTCGGGAAACCCCGGATCGGCGTTCGGCTGCCGCACCGGATTGGGGCGCAGGCCGATCGCTCGGATCTTCGCGACCGCATCGGCCTCGCGAATGCCGAGGTAGTTACCAACGGCGACCGTCTTCGACCCGCTGAGCTGATCCTGGATCTGGGAGTAGAGGAAGTAGCCGCCGACGAGCGCCGCCGCCACGAAGAGCAGCGCGACGAACCACGGCCAGAGAGCGCGCCTCGGCGGCTCGTCGTAGTCGTAGTAGGCGGAGGGAGGTGCGTAGGGAACCGGCGGGCGCGGCGGGCGCGAGGTGATCTCTGTGACGGCTGACGGCGGGGGGCGCGAGATGATCGCAGTCGCTGCCTCCTCGGTGACAGGAGAGATCGCGACGCCGCGATTGATGCGGCGGAGGTCCGCGTCCATTTCCTCAGCACTCTGGTAACGCTCGGTGGGGTCTTTGGCCAGTGCCCGCATCACGACCATGTCCAGATCACGCGGTATGTCCGCGCGCTTCGTCGACGGCGCCTCGGGCAGGGTCGACAAGTGCTTCATGGCGATCTCGACAGGCGTGTCGCCGCTGAAAGGCACAACACCGGTGAGCAGCTCGTACAGCACGACGCCGACCGAATACAGGTCCGACGTCTGGTCGACCGGCGCGCCCTTCGCCTGCTCGGGCGACAGGTACTGGGCGGTGCCGATGATGGACCCCGCTTCCGTCATCTGACTGACACCCGCGCGCGCGATCCCGAAGTCGGTCACCTTGAGCCGCCCCTCGCCGTCGACGAGCACGTTGTGCGGCTTGATGTCTCGGTGCACGATGCCGTGGCGGTGCGCAAACCGGATCGCGGCGAGGATCTGTCGCGCGTAGTCGACCGCGAGATGGATCGGCGCGGGACCACGCGCCACGATCAGCTCTTTCAGCGAGCGGCCGTCCAGGTATTCCATCGCGATGTAGTACGTGCCCTCCGCCTCGCCGCGGTCGTAGATCGAGACGATGTTGGGGTGCGAGAGACTCGCCGCGTTCTTCGCCTCGCGGCGGAAGCGTTCGACGAACTGGTCGTCGCCGGCATGGCGATCGTTGAGGATCTTGATCGCGACCCGCCGGCCGAGCACCTCGTCCTCCGCGAGGTACACGTTCGCCATGCCGCCCGTGCCGAGCTTGCGCAGAATGCGATAGCGCCCGTCGAAGAGCGTGTTGATCAGGGTGTCGGAAACCGCCATTGGGGCCTTCAAGGGTAGGGATTCGCCCCTACCGGAGTAGCGCCTCCATTACTTGCTTGGCGATTGGCGCGGAGATCGTGCCGCCGAACCCGTTCAGCTGGTTCTCGACGACCACCGCGATTGCCACACGTGGAGCGTCGGCGGGCGCGAAAGCCGCGAACCAGGTCGTATGGATGTTGCCCCGGCCTACCTCCGCGGTGCCTGTCTTCCCGGCGACTCGAATCCCGGGGATGGCTGCGAGGGGTCCGGTGCCGCCCGTGACCACGAGCTCCATCATGCGCGTGAGCTCGTCCGCCGTCTGGCGTTTGATCGGCCGGCCGAGCTGATCGGGCTGCAAGTGCGTGATGATCTTCCCGCCGGGGGCAACGATCCGCTCGACGATCTGCGGGCGCATCTCCGCGCCGTGGTTCCCGATCGCCGCTGCCACCATCGCCATCTGCAACGGAGTCACCGCCAGTCGCTCCTGACCGAACGCAAGCCGGCCGGGGTCGACCTGCGTGTCCGGGTGCTTGGGATCGAAGAGTCGTCCGTGGTCGTACAAGCCGCTCGCCACGCGCTCGCTCTCGGGCAGTTCCAGCGGCGGCAGTGAGTAAAACCCGAAGCGCTTTGCGTACTCGAGCACGGTTCCGGCGCCGAGTGCCTTACCGACGTTGCAGAAGACCGAGTTGATCGAGTGCTCGAAGCCGGTCGACAGGTTGACGTGACCGAACGTCTCGGGGGCCTCCGGATTTCCCGCGTTGCGGACGCGCTTGCCGTACTCCTCGCAATAGCCCGGGTCGTAGAACGGCGAATCCGGGGTGAAGCGTCCGGTGTCGAGCGCGGCAGCCGCAGTGACCATCTTGAAAGTCGAGCCCGGTGCGTACTTGCCAACGGTTGCGCGGTTGACGAGCGGCGCGCCGCACGGCGCACTTGTGCGCGTGGCGAGGCCGAAGCGGTTCTCGATCAGGTTCGGGTTGTAGGTCGGGTTCGTGGCCATCACCAGCACACGCCCAGTCGAGGGCTCGAGCGCAACGACAGCGCCGCACTTACCGCGCAGCAACCGCAGGGCCAAGGCCTGCGCACTCGGCCGAATGGTCAACACGAGGTCGTTACCGGTGACCGTGGCCCCCTTCAGCTTGTCGAGAGCGGAGCGAACGACCGTGTCGAGGTTCGCGTTCGAGCCCGTGAGATAATCGTTGTACGACTGCTCGAGCCCCGTTCGATTGCGCGTCTGGGTCGAGTACCCGACGACGTCGGAGAAGATCGGCCCGGTCGGATAGCGCCGAAAGTAGAGCGTTCTCCCGGCACGTTTCTTGCTCACGTTCGTCGCCAGCAGTGTCCGGCCGTCGGCCGCGTAGATCTTCCCGCGCTTGATCGAGAATTGGGCGACCAATCGGATCTCGTTGTCCTGCCGGTCGGCGAGTCCTGCGTTCGCCCACGTCTGCCAGTAGGTCGTCCCGACGATGAGCGCGGAGAGCAGGACGAGCGCTGCGATGCCGACGTGGGAGACCTGTTTGTTCACCGCAGCATCTCTCTGTTGGCGCGGTTCGACACGAGCAGGAGCCCGGCCAAGAGCAGGAAGTTCGCGACGACGCTCGATCCCCCGTACGAGACGAAAGGCAACGTGATCCCGGTCAGGGGAATCAAGCGCAGGATGCCGCCGACGATGATGAACGTCTGCAAGGCAAAGCCGAACGTCAGGCCGGCGGCAGCGAGCTTCGAGAAACCGTCCTGTGCAAGCAGGGCGATGCGCATCCCGCGCAACACGAAGATCATGTAGACGAGCAGAAGGGCGGCCGCACCGATCAGCCCGAGCTCCTGCGCAAGTGCCGAGTAGATGAAGTCGGTGTTCAGATCCGGGATGATCTGCTTGCCGTTGAGGTTCGCGACCGTCCCCTTGCCGAGCCCAGTGCCTCCATAGCCGCCGTAGCCAATGGAGTAGAGCGACTTCACGAGCTGGTAGCTCTGGCAGTCCTGACGCAGATCGAGGCGGCCCGAGAGCGGGCAGTAGACCTTGTTGGTCGTCCAGGGATGAAGCCAGATCGTCACACGGTCCTGGACGTGCGGCGTGACCTTCCACACGCCGACGGCCCCGACGAGAAAGAGTCCGAGCCCGACGGCGACGTAGGCGATGCGTGCGGTCGCCACGTAGAGCATCGCGAGGAAGATCCCGAAGTAGAGAAGACCGCCGCCGAGGTCCCTTGTCTCGAGCAGGACGAGTATCGCCAGCACCCAGATCACGAGCAGGGGCCCCCAGTCCTTCAGGCGACCCTGCGCCAGGACCTCGCGCTTCTCTCGCATGTACCCGGCGAGGAAGATGATCAGCATGATCTTCGCCAGCTCACCCGGTTGGAAGCGCAGCGAGCCGACGTGCACCCAAAGGCGCGCGCCGTTCACGGTGAGGCCGAGCAGCGGCAGGATCGGCAGCAGAAGCAGCGCGATCGCCGAGACGCCGAAGAGATACTTGTAGGTCTCGAGCCGGCGGTAGTCGTGCCTGAGCAAGAAGAGCGTTGCGGCGAAGAGAGCAACGGCAACAACGATCCAGATGCCTTGCCTGAATGCATCGGTCGGATTGAGCCGGTAGATCTCCGTGAGGCCGATCGCGGTCAGCAGGCCCGCAATCGGGAGCAAGTACGGGTCGGCAAAGGGAACGGCGTACCGCGTGGCGAGATGCGCAGCGAGATAGAGCACGAAGAAGAAGCCCGCATACGTCAGCGAGGCCGTCGACACGACGTCCTGGCGCGCGATGTAAACGCTTGCGAACCCGACGGCCGTCAGAGCCCCGACGACGATCAGGAACGCGAGTTCACGATTCCTCGGGCTGAGCGTCAGCGCAGGAACCTCAGGTACAGGGCAAGTGCGATTCCGGCGGCAATTGCGATCAGAGCCAGCCAAGCGACGACGCGGCGACGGAGACTGCGGCGCCTCTTGGCGCGATCCTGCCGCTCCTTTGCCTCGAGCTCCGCCTGGATCTCCGCCGTGGAGACCACTGCGGTGTCGACGGCCGGCACGGCATCCGCCTCGGTGAGCGTGTCCTCCTCGTCGCGCGGCGGCGGCGGCACGACGTTCTCACGGGTTTCGCCATCGTGGGTCAGCGCCTGACTCTCTGCGATCTCGAACGCGACCACCGTGATGTTGTCCTCGCCGCCGCTTCGATTCGCGGCCTTGACCAGCGACTTCAGCGCCGCGTCGATGTCCTGGCGGTTCAGCTCGACCAGCTCGAGGATCTCGCGCTCTCCCACCATGTCCGTGAGTCCATCCGAGCAGAGCAGGAAGACGTCGCCGGATTTGGCCTCGATCGTGAACGTGTCGGCATCGACGTCGGGATCCGTGCCGAGCGCGCGCGTGATCACCGACCGCTGCGGATGCGTCTCGGCTTCCTCGCGCGACAGCTTGCCGCTCTTCATCAGCTCGTTCACCAGCGAGTGGTCCTCCGTCACCTGCTCCATGCGCCCGTCACGGATCAGGTAGGCGCGCGAGTCACCCACGTGTCCGAACGCAACGTTTCCGTTCTCGACGAGCGCGACCGTGATCGTGGTCCCCATCCCGGACGTGTTGGGATCCTTGCTCGAGCGGTCGTACACGCGCCGGTTCGCCTCCTGGATGAGATCGGAGATGCGCTCCTCGCCGCCAAGGGTCTTGGCGCCGCTCTCCTTCAGCGCGGCCGCCGCGAGACGCGATGCGACCTCCCCGGCCTGTGCGCCGCCCATGCCGTCGGCGATCGCGAAGAGGGGCGGTTCGCAGACGTAGGCATCTTCGTTCCGCCGGCGCTTGTGGCCGGTATCCGTGATCACGCCGACGTGGCCGAGAACCGTCACTGCTCGTACCTGAGATCCGTCTCG
>JALYLY010000058.1 GCA_030773975.1 Actinomycetota bacterium
CTCGGGAGGACTAACGATCGGCCGCCGACGGCGCCGCAACGTCGTCGGCGGCAAGCCAGAGTGTGAGCCGAGCGGGTGCCTGCTGTCCCTGATCGTTCGGATAGATCCGACTGGCAAGGGGTCGCAAAGGGCTTGTTGCGTTGCCGAGCTTCTAGCGCGGTCTCGGGCGTCGATCGCCGCGGACGAGCCGAAGGGCCGCTCGCTCTGGCGCGTCCAGCTCCGGGTCCAGCCGCAGATCGACCCAGAACGTGGCCCCTGTCTGGGGATCGCTCAACTCGATCTGGGCAGGCTTCACGCTCGTCGGCGTGAAGCCGGCGACAACGTAGGTCCGCCCGTCATAGGTGACGGAGTCTCCGATCAGCATGGTCCGCAGTTCGCCTCCCCCTCGAGACGTCTCCCTCAGCTTGGTCGGAGACGAGCCGGCGTCAACCCGGCAAAGGTATGGACTTCCTCTCGCGGTTTGTACGGTTGCGGGAAGCGCCGCCAATGAAGGTTGGATTAGACGGTCCGATGCGTCATCCTGTCGGGAGGTTTCTACCCGAGGAGGGGAGATGCGCCAGTTCTTCGGTCTCACCATCGTGGCCGTCCTTGCTGCGACACTCGCCGCGGCCGCTTCGGCGGACAGCGCCTACCGCACCGAGCGGCTCGAACTTCGTGGCCTGAGCGGTGCGCGGGGTGGCGGGATGGTCGTGAATGTCCACCCGAACGGGCCGATCGTCTACGCACACGAGATCTACGCGCTCAGGGGCGCCGTTGCAGGGACCTATCAGGTAGCGCTCCACATCTTCCCCGCGAGTCTCACCTGTAGCGGGGCGAGCTTCGTCATACCCACGGCGACGATCGAAACCAACGCGCACGGCAACGGCGAGGCCGACGTGAAGTTCACGCCGGCGGATGCCGCCGGGATTCGCGGACTCACCCTCAGCATCAATTGGACGGTCACTGGACCGGCGACGTACGTCACCGACTGTACGGTCGTCACCCTCGACTGAGCTTGTCGAAAACATCGGGGGCGCCGGCGAAGGCACGCCGTGTCCCCGATGTTGAGACTCGCCATCCTGGAGCTTTTTCTCATTCGTCAGTAACATCCGAGCCTCGATGCTGCGTTGGGGACTGGGGGTAGCGGCCATCCTGCTCGTCTTCGCCGCGCCTGCGCGGGCCGGGACGCTGGGACTGGCCGAGGTGCGCTCCGCCGACGGGACGTTGCTCGGAAAGGCCGGGGCCGGGGCCTACTCCTACCCGGCGGACGGGTCCATTCTCAGGATCGGCTCGTCCCGGGCGACGGCGGCACGCGTCGAGCTGCGCAATGTCTCGATGTTCAACGGACGGATCACCGTCCGCCGGCTGGTCGTGCCGTCCCGCGGCCTCCAGAGAGCCAGGATCGACGGTCTCGTCGTCGACGGAACCGGCTACGTCGTCGGCCCGAACGCCATCATCCCGCTCGACGGCGGCAGCTACATCGTCGCGCTGCAGGAGGCGGTCTCGCCCGGGAGGACCGGCTCCGGCCTAGTCGCTTTGCGCGCGTTCGTCTCCGACCCCTCACTCGGCCTGGCACCCGGAACGCAGCTGCTCGTCGGGCTCGCCCGTGCTGCCCATCCGGACTCCTCGACCAGCCGCGCCGCAGCGGTGCTGGGGCTCCCACAGCTTCCGGCCGCCCAGGCGTCGATGGCCGGTGTGCCGACCTTCCTCGCGCCCGACTTCCTGCCGCCGACCAACACGCTCGGCGGTCAGGCGGTCGCGCTGGCCTATCGCTACCTCGGCATCCCCTACGTCTGGGGCGGCGAGTCGCCGTCCGGCTTCGACTGCTCCGGCCTGACGATGTACGTCTACGGGCAGCTCGGGATCAAGCTCGGTCACTACACCGGCTTTCAGTACTACGCCGGATTGCGTGTCCCGCTCGACCGGCTGCAGCCTGGTGACCTTCTCTTCTTCCACGCCAACTCTGCCGGCGTTCCGCAACACGAGGGGATGTACGTCGGAAACGGATCCTTCATCCATGCTCCGCAGACGGGTGACGTTGTGAAGATCTCGAGCTTATTCGAGACCCGGTACGCGCTTTCGTACGTCGGCGCGGTCCGGCCTTACGCGGCCGGCAACTCGCCTGTGTCGCTCTCGACCTGGACCTCATTGTCCGGGTAGAGCACGCGCCAGACCCGGAGATACGTCTCGCTCGGCTGAACTCAGGAGAGCGAGTCGAGCACCTCCGATGCGTGCCCCGCAGGCTTGATCCCCAACATCGCGCGTGCGACGTTGCCTTCGGGATCGATGACGAACGTCGAGCGGTTGATGCCCATGTACTTCTTGCCGGCAAAGTTCTTCTCTCCCCAGACGCCGTACTTCTCCGCGACCTCGTGATCCGGGTCGGCAAGGAGGGTGAAGGGGAGCTCATGCTTCGTCTTGAACTTTTCGTGCGAGGCGACATCGTCCGGGCTGACGCCGAGCACTTCCGCGTTGCGCTCGCGGAACACGTCGTAGGCGTCGCGGAATTCGCAGGCCTCGGTTGTGCACCCGGGTGTGTCGTCCTTGGGGTAGAAGTACAGAACGACCGCTCGGCCACGGAGGTCCGTGAGCTTGACCGTCTCCCCGGCGTCGCTCTGGAGCTCGAAGTCGGGGGCGGGCTTGCCTTCTTCGATCACGGTAGGTCCTCTCTGTAGGGTGCGCTCGCGATGCTAACGGTGCACCACGCGCTGGCATTCCTCGTGATCGGTGTTTGCCTGCTCGCGACGGTGCTCGCGCTCGTGGCGTATCGAAGGCGGGCGGGCGCAGGTGCCCTGGTGTCGCACGTGCTCGCGCTGGCCCAGACGCTGGTCGTGGCGCAAGTGGCAGTCGGCCTGCTGCTCCTGGCCGACCACCAGCGCGCGGACAAGAGCGTTCATTACATGTACGGAAGCCTCGCGGTGCTCGCCGTCGCCTGGCCGTGGCTCTACGCCCTGCCGGATCCGCGGCGCCGGCTGGCGTGGTTCGCCGGAGCTACCCTGTTGGCAGCCGTGCTCGCTGTGCGGGCCTACATGACCGCCTAGGACCAATGCCAAAGTTCCTCTCAGACCGGCCGACGCTCCGAGGCTTCCTCATCATCGGGCTGATCGCGCTCGTGGTCGTCGCGCTCAACCAGTACACCGCCCTGCTTGCAATCGCGATGCTGCTGCGGATCGCGTTCTTTCTCGCCGTCGCCTTCTTCATCTACCTGATGTGGCGCGAGCGGCGCGGCGAGATCGAGAGCTGGTCGACGCGCGAGCGCGTGGTCTTCTACGGCTCGGCACTCCTGATCGTGGCGGCGATCGGCCTGTATTTCTGGCACGGGTTGCCGGGGTACGAGCAGCTCGGCTTCCTGGGCATTCTCGCCGGCGCGGGGTACGCGATGTTTCGCGTCTGGCGCGGCCGGCATTCCTATTCGTAGTGCGGAACGCTTGAGGGGACCGCTCACCCGACCGATTCGAGTCCGGTGACCCTTGGACGCCTCCTTCGGCCGCTGCCGCATCTGGATCGGCACCCGGCCCAGCATGCCCTGCTCGTCGGGATTGGCGCGGCGCTTGCGCTCGGCGCCGCCGTCGGCATCTCCTGGGCCGCCGGATTCGAGAGTGTCTTGCACGAGCTCCGTCATCTCGACCCGATCTGGCTGCCGGTCGCGTTCGGGATGGAGCTCGCCGCTTACGCCGGGTACGTCGTCGCGTACCGCGAGGTGGCGCGCGTGGAGGGCGGTCCACGGCTCGGGCTCGGACGCGCAGGGGCGATCGTCGCCGCCGGGTTCGGCGCGTTCGTGATTCGCGGGGGTTTCGTCGTCGACAGGCAGGCGCTCGAGGCAGCCGGTCTGGATCCACGCGAGGCGCGGGCGCGCGTCCTCGGCCTCGGGGCACTGGAGTACGCGATTCTGGCGCCCGCTGCGGCTCTGGCTGCGGTCATTCTCCTCGCGCGCGGTTCGACCCACCCGAGCCTCGGTTTCACGCTTCCGTGGGTCATTGCCGTGCCGCTCGGGTTCGCGGCCGCGTTCGCGGCACTGACGCGTCGTCACCGCGTTGTTGGGGAGGAAGGTCGCTGGCGCTCCGTGCTGCGGC
This sequence comes from Actinomycetota bacterium, assembly GCA_030773975.1. Classification (GTDB taxonomy): domain Bacteria; phylum Actinomycetota; class Thermoleophilia; order Gaiellales; family Gaiellaceae; genus 3-1-20CM-4-69-9. The sequence goes on from JALYLY010000058.1 coordinate 4,053, forward strand.
AGGGGCTGGACGCCGTCCAAATGCTCAAAAGCCTCGCCGCGCAGGGAGCCGAGTACGGCGGCGCTTTCGTCGGCACGACGCTCTACTGGGTCGGCGACGTCGGCTGCCTCTGGGCGAGCCTGCGCGCGTTCCACGAATCGCCGGATCTGGCGGCGCTCGTGATCGGCTACGCCACGGGGTACGCCCTGACTCGGCGTACGCTGCCTCTCGGCGGCGCCGGCTCCGTGGAGGCGCTCGTGTCCTTCGCGCTGGCGTGGACCGGCATTCCTCTCGCCAAGGCGATCCTCGCGGTCTGTGCCTACAGGATCTTCAACCTCTGGTTGCCGTTGTTGCCGGCTGCCATCGGCCTCCGGCATCTGAAGCGTTGGCGCGATCTCGCCGAGGCCGGCTAAGCCCGAACGCGCGCAGACTCGCCGTCGAGCGCATCGAGCGCCGCGCGGATCTCGACGTGCTGGCCGACGAAGATCGGCGTGTCGCGCTCGGTGTAACGCGACGCTTCGCTCTCGCGCAGCGTGAGCATGAGGTGCATGAAGTCAGACGGCTCGTCGCATTCGAATGCCGTCATGAACTCCTGGTCGTCGATCCCGAATGAGTACGTGGTGTGGTTGTGGATCGTCTCGAACTCGGCGCCGACGCGCATGTGCTCCTCCATCGCAGCCTGGCGCTGCTCCGCCGGCAGTGCGTACCACGGCCGCACTTTCACGAATGGGTAGACGACGAGGTAGGGCGAGCCTTTGGGGACGACCTTACGCGCGCGCCTCGCCTTGGTGTACTCGGACGCCTTGGTGGTCGCGAGATAGGAATAGGGCGTCTCGAGCCAGCCGGCGAGCGGCGTGCCGTTCAGCGCAGCGCCGAGCTCCCCGAGATCCTCGTAGCGCTGCGTGATCTTCCAGAGGAAGAAATCGGAGTCGGGCCTGACCCCGGTGAGCGTGTAGGCGCGCAGCGAGTCGATCCGCCCGGCCCAGTCCTCCACGACCTCCGTGAAGGCGTCCTTCCCCGCGGCGCGCTCCTCGATCGGCAGTCGCCGCCAGGCCGGATCGATCCGGAAGAAACTGTAGGCGACGTACTGGCCTTCCACGGGAGAGATGCTAGCCCGAGGCGTCCACGAGGACCCAGCCGCCGACGAGGGCCGAGCCCCTCTCCGCCGCCGCGATCTCGGCGGCTGTGGCCACCGCCCAGCCCTCTTTGGAGCCCGGAGGCGGCGGCGCGCCGCAGTCCACAGCTCCCGACCGGATCTCGGCCATCGTCTGCTTCACGAAGGGGCGCGACGACTTCGGCGTCCCGTCGGCGTAGTAGACACCGGACTGCCAGCGGTTGTAGTCGGTCTCGTCCGTGACGTGGAAGATCAGGAAGCCACGCACCGTCGGCTGACAGGCGGCCATCTCGAGGGCCTCTCGGTAGTAGGCCGCCTGCACGCCCTCGCTGGCAGGCTTGGTGGTCGCAGGCTCCTTCCCGCTGTAGAAGCGCCGCTTGCCGTCCGGGATCTGGGAGTCGACGCCATACTCGTCGTAGACGATCGGCAGGTTCGACCCGATCTGCGCCGTGCCGTCGAACGCGCTCCCAAGTAGGCCGACGAGCTTGTCGTAGTCGGCCAGGCCGAGGGACGTCCCGGTCGCATGCTCGAAGGTCGGCGGCGTGCTCGAGTTCTCGCCGTACGGGTGGAACGAGAAGCCGTCCATGATGGGCCGGGTCCGTTTGAGCGCGCGGTACGCGGCTCCCATGTCCGTGATGAACGCTGTCGGCGAATGCGTGTCACGCGCGGTGCCGGGCCGGTCAATCCCGCGTGGAGAGACCGAGCCGCCGATGATGAACACACCTTTGTCCGCCGCCTTCATGGCGTCGTAGGTGCGCGCGAGCAGCTGCACGTAGGCGGTGGCGGCGGCATCTTCGCCGTCCGGGCCGAACTGGGGGAGCCAATAGCGGTTCAGGTTGGGCTCGTTCCCCACGATGTATTCCCGGATGCCCGGAACGCGCCTGACCATGTTGGCCGCGAAACGGGCGAACTGGGTGCGTGACGCGGCGGTCAGAGGGGTCGTCCGGCTCCCGAAGTTCATGACCGTTGCGACCACGCGAATGCCCAGGAAGTCGCCTGCGGCTGCGATCGACTGGAGCGCCTGAAGCTGATCGGCCGGAACCGCGCTCTGACCGGGCTCCCAGACCGCGGTGATCCGGATCGTGTCGAAGCCGGCCGCTTTCGCGAGCTGCATCTTCGCCATCGCCACCGCGGGATCGGCGTTCCGGCCCTCGTCCTCGGCGGCGCCCATGTACATCCGCTCGCTGCCCAAAGCGTGGGTCGGCGCAGCCAGGGCCGCAAAGGCGCAGAGCACGGCGATGAGGGATCGGGGCTTCGGCAAAGGAAAAAACCGGTTGCGGTGAGACGCTGCCGGTTCGGGCCAGTGTAGGAAGGGCGCCGGAAAGCGTCAACCCGGAGCCGCCTGGGCTCAAGATCCCTCGTCCGGGGGAGGGGGACACCGCGACTCCCAACGATATTGACAAGAGTCAGGATTGTGTTGCCAAGGCTCTCACCGCAGGGGGCCTCCGGGAAGCTCGCCACCTTCCTTCACCAATCCTTTCTCAGGCGGCCCGGTCTCTCCACCCGGGCCGCTTTTTCATTTGCCGTTCCGGCCGCGGCTTGCCCATTTGTGCCGGGGCTAGGCTGGACATCGTGGCGTCACGGTTCGAAAACCAGCTGAAAGGGCTCCCGGCGAAGCCGGGCGTCTACCTCTTTCGGGACAAGGCCGGCGAGGTTCTCTACGTGGGCAAGGCCAAGTCCTTGCGGCCCCGCGTCCGCTCGTACTTTCAGCAGAGTCAGGACACGCGCACCGCGATCCAGCAGCTGCCCGAGCGCGTCGAGGACATCGAGGTGATCGTCACGCAGAACGAGGTCGAGGCGCTCCACCTCGAGCAGAACCTCGTCAAGCGGCACCGGCCGCCCTTCAACGTTCGGCTCCGCGACGACAAGTCGTTCCCGTACATCGCCGTCACGGTGGGCGACGAATACCCGCGCGTCATGTTCACGCGGGAGCGCCATCGTCGCGGCGTCGTCTACTTCGGGCCGTACGCGAACGCAAAGAAGGTCCGGGAGACCCTGGACGTGCTGAACCGCGTTTTTCCGTACCGGCCGTGCGAGGGCCCGAAGCCGGGACGGCACTCGGGCATTCCCTGCCTCGATTACCACATCGACCGGTGCCTGGCGCCGTGCGTCGGCTATGTGTCGAAGGATGATTACCGCGCGATCATCGACCAGGTGATCGAGTTCCTGTCCGGAGACACCGAGCCGATCCAGCGTGAGCTGGAACGAAAGATGCAGGAGGCTGCGGCAGACGAGCGTTTTGAGGAAGCCGCGCGCTATCGGAACCGCCTCCGGAGCGTCCAGCACCTCGCCGAGCGGCAGGCGGCGGATCTCCGCTCCGTCGGAACGATCGACGTGATCGGGCTCGCGATGGAGGCCGACCGGGCCGTGGTGCAGGTCTTCCCATTGCGGGACGGGAAGATGATCGACCGCTACTCGTTCCACCTCGAGAACGTCGGCGGGCAGGACCTCGGAACCGTGCTCGAGTCATTCTTCCTGGAGTACTACGGCTCCGCGCCGAGCGTCCCACCGCAGATCGTCGTCCCCCGGGAGTCCGGAGACACATCGGCGCTCGCCGAGTTCCTTTCCGAACGGCGTGGGGCTCGCGTCGAGGTGCGCGCAGCCGAACGCGGCGAGAAGCGGCGGCTGCAGGAGCTTGCCACCGAAAACGCCCGTCATGCACTCGCATCGGAGGCCCAGCAGACGGAGTTGAAGCGGCTGCGGCGGGTGGAGGCGCTCGAGGAGCTGCGCGAGGTGCTCAACCTCGAGGCGTTGCCGATCCGGATCGAATGCTTCGACATCTCGACCGTGATGGGACAGGACAACGTCGGCTCGATGGTCGTCTTTCAGGACGGGGTGGCCAAGAAGGCGCACTACCGGAAGTTCGGGATCAAAGGCCAGGTCGGGATGGACGACTTCGCGGCGATCGCGGAGGTCGTTTCGAGGAGATTCTCGCGGCTCTCCGATGTCACCGCCGAGGAGTACGACCAGTCTTTCGCGGCCACGCCGAATCTCGTCGTCATCGACGGCGGGAAAGGGCAGCTCTCGGCCGCGCTGGCGGCAATGCAGGCGTTCGATCTCCCGCGCGTCGCGGTCGTCGCATTGGCCAAGCGAGTCGAGGAGGTCTTCGTTCCCGGCAGCCCAGATCCGATCGTGCTCGCCGCGCACTCGCCTGGGCTCCAGCTGTTGCAGCGGGTTCGCGATGAGGCTCACCGCTTCGCGGTCGGCTTCCACCGGCAGCGGCGAGACGCGCGCTCCTTCTCCTCGATCTTCGACGAGCTGGAGGGCGTCGGACCGGCGCGCAGGCGGGCGCTGCTCCAGCACTTCGGCTCCGCTGAGCGCTTCCTCGCGGCGTCCCAGGAGGAGCTCGAAGGCGTCCCGGGCGTGCCGGCGAAAACGGCTCGTTCGATCTACGCGCAGCTGCACAAAGCCGGCCGCGCCTAAAGCCCCCTAGTCCCTCGATGGGGGGCACTCTCGCAAGCGATCCTCATGGAGCGGCGGCAGGCCGATACGTGAAGGGCCGCAACATGGAAGGCCGCACCCTCACACCCCTTCGCGCACCGCAGCGCGCGACTTCGGGCCTAGGCACCCGCCTACGCCAGCTTCGCGTTGCCGCGGGGCTGACGCAGTCCGAGCTGGCCGGCGAACGCTTCTCGAAGGAGTACATGAGCCAGATCGAGCGCGGGAAGACGCGGCCGACGAAAGAGACACTTTCCTGGATCGGCGAGCGGCTCGGCGTCGACGTCTCCTATCTCGAGACCGGTCAGTCCTGGGACGAGTATGCGGAGGTCGAAGCCGCGATCACACGTGCCGAGGCTGCCGTCGAGGGCCATCATTACGACGAGGCGCTCGATGCGCTCGTCGGCCTCGAGTTCTCGCCGGAGGCTCGTGAGCTCGAGTTCCGCGCATTGCTCGTGGAAGCCTGGTCGCGCATGCAGCAGGCAGAGCTTCGTCCCGCCCTCGAGCTGCTGGTACGGGCACGTGAGCTCGCCGAGCAGGCAGGCTTCTCTGACGTCGAGCGAGCCGAGGTCCTGTACCGGATGGGCATTTGTCGCTACAAGCTCACCTCGATCAACACCGCGCAGACACTCCTCAGCGAGGCGCTCGACCTCGCCGACCGCTCAGGCGATCCGTGCGACCGGCTGCGATCTCACATTCTGGAATGGCGCTCCCGCTGCTCGCGGCGTCAACGCGATTTCGAGGCGGCGCGCGACGACATCGAGCGCGCACTCGAGCTGGCGGAGCGACTCGACGACACGCTCACCGTGGCGCACATCACGTTCCAGGCCTCACTCGTCGCAGAGCGCGACGGCCAGTGGCTACGCGCCAGGACGCTCGCCGAGCGTGCGAAGGAGCTGTACGAGGAACATGGCGACCGGGCGAACCTCGGCCGAATGCTCAACAACCTTGGCGGCCTCAACTACCTGCTCGGCAAGTCGGACGACGCGATCGCGTATCTCAAGCGCGCGTTCTCCGTCGCCCTCGAGGTCGGCAGCGATGCGGATGCAGCACAGGCCGTCTCCTCGCTCGCACAGGTCCACCTCGGCGCCGGCGACTGGAGCTTGGCCGAAGAGCAGGCGCGGCATGCGCTCGAGCTGCTCGCCGACCGCCCGGACTTCCTGGACGAGATCGGTAACGCGCAGATCGTCCTCGGTCGTGCCCTGCTCGAACAGCAGCGGCTCGACGAAGCCGAGCACGCCTTTGCCGAGGCCGAGCTCAGCCTGTCACAGCTTTCGTCTGCCAGCCATCGCGCCGTCGCCTGGACGGCTCAGGGTGATCTCGCATCACGGCGTGGCGACGATGGTGCTGCCGCCGCCCTCTACCGGCGTGCGGCAGCGGCCCTGCAGGACGTGAGGTTCTAGTGCATCGAGAGGAGGTGATCAGGATGCTGCGGAAGATGTTCTCATTGGGAGCTCTCGTCGTGGTCGCCGTGACGTTCGGCGTCGGCAACGCGTGGGCAAGCCCCAAGAACCCCCATTC
>JALYLY010000059.1 GCA_030773975.1 Actinomycetota bacterium
GCCGCCTTGTGAATCGCCCCACCGTTGCCGTAGCGACCGCTGTAGACCGATGCTTCGAGTGCCTCCAGATATGCCTCGCGCGCGGCGCGCACGTCGAGCGACTCGAGCGCGCGTGCAGCCTCGAGCAACATCGCAGCGCTGTCGGCACCTTGTCCGAGCGCGAAGCCGATCGAGGCTCGCAGCCTCGCTGCCTGCACTCGCTCGAGATCGCTCAGCGGGAGGGCGGTCGCCTGCGCGAGCAACGCCGTCGCGCGGCCCGCGTTCGCGGCAGCGAGCTCGGCCTGGGCACCGGCAAGCATGCGCCCGCCTCGCCGTGCGGGATCCGCCGTGAGCGTCGCAGCCCGCTGGAGCAGACCTGCGGCAGCTCGATTGTCTCCGCGCCCTTTTGCACGCGCGGCGGACACCTCCAGCTCGTGCGCGACCTCTTCGTCGGGCCCGGGCGAGGCTCCAGCGCGGTGCCACACGCGCCGATCAGGATCGAGGTCTGCATCGATGACGTCCACGTATGCTCGATGGGCACGTTGTGAATCGAGCGCCGATGCGTCTGCCGAGATCGCCGACCGCATCAGGGAATGCCGGAACCGCACGCGCGGGCTGATCTTCAGGAGACCGGCGTCCACCGCAACGCCTGCAGCCTCGGCCGAAATTCCGAGGCTCGCTGCGGCAAGCCAGAAAACGTTCGGATCTCCGCCCGGCTCGACGGCCAGAAGCAAGAGCAACGTCTTCGTGGGGGCAGGTAGCTGCCGAAACTGGTTCAAGAAGTACTGCTCGAGGCGGACTCCCAACGGAAGGGTTTCGGGCAGCGTGACGACTCCAGCCAACTGGTCGGCGGTGAGCTCGGCCGGCAATTCGACGAGCGCGAGCGGGTTGCCGTCGGTCTCGGCAACGAGGCGATCTCTGACGCTCAGGTCCAAGGGCCCCGCAACGACCCGACTGAGAAGCTCCCTGCTCTCGTCGGCTGCGAGCCCGACAACCCGAAAGTCCGAGATGCCGTTGAGCGGAACGCGCGACACCGTCGGCTCGTGCACACCGAAGAGAAAGGCGATCGGCTCCGCGTCAAGTCTGCGGGCGACGAACGCGATCGCCTCGACAGAAGCCTCGTCCAGCCACTGTGCGTCGTCGAAGAGATAGAGGCACGGCTCCTCGCCGACCGCGTGGCCAAGAAGAGTGAGAACGGCAAGCCCCACGAGAAGGAGGTCCGGCGAATCTCCACCGTTGAGCCCGAGAGCCGACTCGAGAGCCGCTCGCTGCCGGTCGGGTAATGCGTCGAGCCCGTCGAGCAGAGGAGCGCAGAGTTGCTGTACACCGGCGAAGGCGAGGTGGAACTCGGTCTCGACGCCGGGCACGCGAACCACGCGCATGTCCGAGGCGGCCCCGCCGGCGTATTCAAGCAACGTCGTCAGCCCAATGCCCGGATCGCCTCTCAGTACAAATGCCCCGCCCTCGCCCGCCCGCACATCGGCGAGGAGACCGTCGATGAACTGGAGCTCCTGCTCCCGGTTGAGCAGCACTGAAGGGAGACTACTCCGTTAGAAATGCTCCCCCTGCAGCCGCTCTCCCGCCAGTTTTAGACCCGTTGCGAGACTCGCCTGGGGACGCCGGAGGTTCCCGGAACACCTGAAAGAGTCGGAAAAGGAAGCTACTCTGTTGGAGCGGCGGCACGTCCCGGACCATGACGACGATCCTTCGAAACTCCTACGCAGGGCCAGGAGCTCGGCATGAGGCGCTCCTCTACACCTCAGCCGACGAGTTCGCTTCCCTGGCCGCGCACTACGTCGCCGAGGGTCTCGACAAGGATGAGAGCGCCGTGGTCGTCAGCTCGGCGGAAAATCTCGAGGCATTTCGGACGGCCCTGGACGAGCCTTCGCCGCTGGTGTTCCTCGTCGACGGCGAAGACTGGTATCGCAACCCCGCCGAGACGGTCGGTCGCTGGGTGGGCTTCGGCGAGGGACAGATCGCGAAAGGACGGTCACGCGTACGCGGTGTCGGCGAGATCGCGCCTCTCCGACGCAACGATGCCGTGGATCAGTGGCTGCATTACGAGTCGATTCTGAATACGTTGCTGGCGCCCCTACCACTGTCGGTGCTCTGTGCGTACAACACCGAAGTCCTGCCGGAATCGATCATCGACGACGTTCGCACGTCGCATCCCACCGTGATCGAACATGGATCGGCGTCGGCGAGCGAGTCGTACTCGCCGCCGAGCGGGCCACCCACGCGGCCCCTCGCGCTCGACGGTCGCCAGACGCTGACCCACCAACCCGTGGACGTCGCTGACACCTGCGCCTACGTGGAGGCTGAGGCGCGCCGGACCGGACTCGCCGAATGGCAGGTGCAGCAGCTACTCGCCGCGGTGGGCGAGGTCGCGCACAATGCCTTCGTCCACGGCAGCGCGCCCGTTTTCGTTACTGCGTGGGAGGAACACCAGAGCTTCGTCTGCCAGATCGAGGACGACGGCGCGGGCATCGTAGATCTCGCCGCGGGCTACATGCCTCCGACGAACGGGAACGACGGCTGGGGGCTGTGGCTTGCGCGCCAGCTGACGGACTCGCTCGAGGTTGGACGCGGGCCCTACGGCAGCGCCGTACGGCTCACCATGCACCGCCCCCGCCCCAAACCGCCCAGGGGAGCACTCCCGACTCGGCTCTGATCCCGCTCGGGCCTTCCTCTCCCTGGTGAGGTTGAGGTTCCCAGCGGCCGGGGTACAAGGCGGCGAAAGGCCGAACGCCTGGCTGCAGCCTGTCGTCCAACCAGGGAGGATTCTCAATGGCCGCCGCAGATCAACCCGTTTGCCAGCGACATGGACGGCCCGCAGTCGCGTCGAGGGTGCGGCTTCGCCCTGACGGGACGCAGGAAGTCGAGTACCTCTGCGAGATCGATCTCGCCGAAGAGCAGATGTCGAGCCGCCTCGGCGGCCGCGGCAGCAGTCTTTTCGACGACTTCTTCTCCGACTTCTTCGGGGACGGACAATCGTCCGGCGGCGGCGGCGCGCGCAGGCCCGCGGCCGCCCAGCGGCAGGTCGAACGCGTCGACGTCACGCAGTTCTTCAGCGACGCGACGCGCGAGCTGTTGCAGCGGGCCGCGCAGACGGCCGTCGAATGGGGAAGCCTCGACCTCGACAGCGAACATCTCCTGTACGCGGCCCTCCAGGACGACGTCGTTCGCCACGTGTTGCGACAGATCGACGCCGAGGCAGAAGCGATCGCGGCCGAGATCGAGGACGGGGCCGACAAGGCACAGCGCACGGATGTCTCACCGTCGCTGGCGCCGGACGCGAAGGCCGCGCTGCTCGCCGCGTACGAAGAATCCCGCGAGCTCGGTTCTTCCTACGTCGGCCCCGAGCATGTGCTGCTCGCGCTCGCGCGCGACGACGAGAGCGAGGCCGGTCAGCTACTGCAGCGCTTCGGCGTCTCGCACACCAAGCTGCGCGGCGCGGTCATCCGCGGTGTCGAGGCCGGCGGTGGCACGCGCGAGACGAGCAAGACCCCGACGCTCGACCAGTACGGCCGCGACCTGACGCAGATGGCGCGCGAGGGCAAGCTCGATCCGGTCATCGGACGCGCCGACGAGATCGAACAGACGATCGAGATCCTGTCGCGCCGGACGAAGAACAATCCCGCGCTGATCGGCGATCCCGGCGTCGGCAAGACCGCGATCGTCGAGGGCATCGCTCAGCGCATCGTCAACGACGAGGTTCCGGAGACGCTGACCGACAGACGCGTCGTTCAGCTCGACCTCGCCGGCATGGTCGCCGGGTCGAAGTACCGCGGGGAGTTCGAAGAGCGGCTGAAGAAGGTGATCGACGAGATCGTCGAGAACGAAGGGAACATCATCCTCTTCGTCGACGAGCTCCACACGCTCGTCGGCGCCGGCGCGGCCGAAGGCGCGATGGACGCGGGCAACATGCTCAAGCCCGCACTCGCGCGCGGGGAAATGCACGTAATCGGCGCGACGACCCTGGATGAATATCGCAAGGACGTCGAGGGCGATCCCGCATTGGAACGGCGCTTCCAGCCCGTGTTCGTGCGCGAGCCGACCGTCGACGAGACAATCGAGATCCTCCACGGGCTGAAGGACCGCTACGAGGCATTCCACCGCGTCCGCATCTCCAACGAGGCGATCGTCGCCGCCGCGGAGCTCTCCGACCGCTACATCCGCGACCGTTTCCTACCCGACAAGGCGATCGACCTCATCGACCAGGCGAGCGCCCGCGTGCGGCTGCGCAACAGGACGAAGGACGACGACACGAGGAACCTCGAGGAGGATCTGCGTCGGCTCGCCCGGGAGCGTGACCAGGCGACGACGGCGGAGGACTATGACCGCGCGGGTCAGCTCACCGACCAAATGGAGTCACGCCGCGGCGAACTGGACGATAGTCAGAAGAAGCGGCAACGCGCGCCCGAGGTCACAGCCGAGGACATCGCTCAAGTGGTTTCACGAGCGACCGGCATCCCCATCTCGCAGCTGACGACCGAGGAACGGCAGCGCCTACTCGACCTGGAGCAGCAGCTGCACGGCCGAATCGTGGGACAGGAGGAGGCGGTCAAAGCAGTCGCGGAAGCGGTGCGACGCTCGCGCGCCGGCCTCGGCGATCCGCGCAAGCCGATCGGCAGCTTCCTCTTCCTCGGCCCGACCGGCGTCGGCAAGACAGAGCTCGCGCGCACGCTCGCCGACGCGCTGTTCGGCAGCGAGGACACGATGGTGAGGTTCGATATGAGCGAGTTCCAGGAGCGCCACACGGTCTCGCGGCTCGTCGGGGCGCCTCCGGGCTACGTCGGGTACGAGGAGGCCGGGCAGCTCACCGAACAGGTGCGACGCCGCCCCTACTCGGTGCTGCTCTTCGACGAGATCGAGAAGGCGCATCCGGACGTGTTCAACATCCTGCTGCAGATTCTCGACGATGGGCGCCTCACCGACGCGCAGGGGCGCACGGTGGACTTCAAGAACACCGTGGTGATCATGACGTCCAATCTCGGCGCCGACCGCATCCAGCAGCAGGCGCGTACGAACGAGCCGTTCGAGCAGCTGAAGGATGACCTCATGCAGATCCTCCGCCAGAGCTTCCGGCCGGAGTTCATCAACAGGATCGACGAGATCATCGTCTTCCGCGCACTGACCGAAGAGCAGCTCGTGGAAATCACGCAGCTCCTCCTCGACCGGCTCGAGAGGCGCCTGCGGGCGCAGCACATCGAGCTCGAGTTCACGCAAGAAGCGGTGCGGCTGCTCGCCAAGGAGGGCTACGACCCGGAGTTCGGGGCAAGGCCTTTGGCGCGCACGATCCAGCGGCTCGTCGAGAACGAGCTCTCGCGCATGGTGCTGAGCGGCGAGGCCGAGCCCGGCGACAAGGTGCAGGTCGAGGCCGACGGCGACGAGCTGAAGTTCGACGTCGAGAGGGGCGCCGCTTCCCAGGAGGTGACCGCTTGGTCCGAGGAGTCGGAGGCAGCACAGACACCGGAGCCCGCCGCCGCCCGGTAACGCCGTCCGACAAGCCGGAAGCAGAGCCGCGCATCGCGCTCGGCGTGGTCGTCGCGCCGGGGCTCGCGCGCGTTCGGGACCATGGCCGGGGGCCTCGGGGGCGCGCTCGAGTCCGACGACGCCATCCGGGAAGCGGCCTACTCCTACACGCCCGACGCTGATGACATGCTCGGGTCATCGCGAAGCGAGTCCTCGATCTGGTCGTCGGAGCGGCGCTCGTCGCGCTGCTTTCTCCGCTCATCCTGATCTTGCTTGTCGCGATGGCGGCCGACATGATCGTCTTGCGGCGCGACCGCGGGGGCTTCTTCTATCGCGAACCCCGCATCTCGCGTGGCCGTCTGTTCGGGCTGCTCAAGTTCCGCACGCTCAGACGAGACGTGCTGGACGAGATGCGCGCCGCCGGCGGGCACGCGCGGCTCTACGAGGCGGACCCGGCCAATCTGACCTGGGTCGGCAGGCGGCTGCTCAAGCCCTGGTACCTGGACGAGCTGCCGCAGCTCCTGAATGTCCTGCGCGGGGACATCAGCCTCGTCGGGCCGCGACCCTGGCCGCCCGAGATGGTGCGGCGGCAGGTCGCCGACGGCCTGGACTACCGGAATCGGATCCTTGCAGGCCTCACCGGTCCGGCCCAGGTGACAAAAGGCGAAGGGATCCCCTACGAGGACCTCGACTCCCGGTACCTCGAGCGCAGTAGCACGCTCTCGAGCTGGGCGCTTGTGCGTTACGACCTGCGAATCCTATGGCGAACCGCGGCGGTCATCGCCCGGGGAGAAGGATTGAACTATTGAGCCCTCGCTGCCGATAGAAAGACCGTGGAGACTGCAGCGCTTCAATTTCCCTGGCGTCAGCTCGGCGAGCTCCTCGTCGCCGAGGAGCTGCTGACCGAAGACGAGCTCGAGCAGGCGCTCGCCGAGCAAGCCACGAGCGGACGCCTCCTAGGGCAGATCCTCGTTGCCAACAGCTACCTGTCTGCGTTCTCTCTCGCGCGTGTCCTCTCCGAGCAACACGGCGTCCAGCTGTCTCCTAAGGAGGGTGCACCCACAGCGCCGGCTGCGGTGGCGTCGCAGCCCGAGCAGGCGTGGCGTCCACTCGGCAAGCTCCTCGTCGATCTCGAGTTCCTGACGGAGTCGCAACTGGAGCGGGCGCTCGCCGCGCAGCGTGAAGAAGGCGGCCGTCTCGGCGAGGTCCTCGTCTCGCGCGGCCTCCTGTCCGGTGGTGAGCTCGCGCAGGCGCTCGCAGAGCAGCACGGCGTCGAGCTCGCTCCGCAGGACGAGGCCGAGCTGCAAACGGTCGTCCGGCCGATCACGCCGGAGGAGCCCGTGTACAAGCTCTTCGAAGTGATCTTCGAGCCGGGCTACCAGCGACGCACGGAGCTCTTCGAGAGCGCGAACTTTCTCGAGACTGCCGATTACGCGTTCGAGTTCGTCGACGAGCACGAACCGGCCGCACTGGAGATCCACCGCACGCACGGCGCGGCCCAGGAGACGGTTTGGAACTACAGCGCGAGCCGCGCGGCTGCGGTCAACGCGGAGCGCAAGGATCTCGCGCAGACCTTCGGCTTCGATCCGACTCTCTGGGGCAAGAAGAGGTAAGACGCCCTACTCGGTGATCCGCGCGGCCTCGACGAGCTTCGGCGGCGCGACTTCGGCATAGGCGTCCTCGACGAGCCCGGAGAGCTCGTCCCAGTCCAGTCCTCGGTCGAGCCGGACGCCGAGCCATCCTCTGTGCCCGACATACGGCGGAACGAAAAACCGTTCCGGGTCGGCTTCGACGAGCACCGTCTGCATTCCATCGGGGGCGGCGCACCAAATGGCAAAACGGCCGTCACCGTGATGGTTGCTCAGCACCATCGTGAACGCGCGCTTTCCCCGGACGAAGAACGTCGGCGCTCCGTGGCTGAGCCGCTCGCTCGTTTCAGGTAAGCCGAGACAGATCCTACGGATCCTCGTCAGGGCGGCGGCCTGATCCATCGCGATGAATGTTGACACGAACTACACCGAGAGAGAGGATCGCTGGCATCTCGAAGCCTCAAGCCACCGAGACGGCGCACGTCGGCGCGGACCGCAGAGACGGGTCCGCTCCGCGCAGCGGCGGGCCAGGGACTCTGCAGGGGATGCTGACGCTCGATGAACTGCGGCAGGAGATCGAGGCCGGAACGATCGACACGATCGTCACCGCCTTCACCGACATGCAGGGGCGGCTGATCGGCAAGCGCATCCAGGGCGAGTACTTCCTCGAAGACGTCGTCGACCACGGCGTCGAAGGGTGCAACTACCTGCTCGCGCTCGACATGGAGATGGATCCCGTTCCCGGCTACGCGATGGCGAACTGGGAGCGCGGCTACGGAGACTTCACGATCGTTCCCGACTTTGCGACGCTGCGCAGGATCCCGTGGCTGGACGGAACGGCACTCGTGCTCTGCGACGTCGCATGGGAAGACGGGAGCCCGGTTGTCGAATCGCCGCGCCAGGTGCTGATCAGACAGTTCGAGCGCGCTCATGCCATGGGGTATGCGCCGATGATGGCTTCGGAGCTCGAGTTCTATCTGTACCGAAACAGCTTCGAAGAAGCGGCGGAGCTGGGCTACCGCGGGCTCACGCCGACCGTGCCCTACATCATGGACTACCACGTCCTCGCCACGACACGTGACGAGAACTTCATGCGACAAGTGCGCCTCGGTATGCAGGGCGCAGGCATTCCCGTTGAGTTCTCCAAGGGCGAGGCATGGTACGGACAGCACGAGCTGAA
>JALYLY010000060.1 GCA_030773975.1 Actinomycetota bacterium
CGACAAGGCCGAGCTCGGTCGCCGGCTCGCGGTCGAGGTGCCCGCGCGGGTGACGCCGATCATGTTCGAGTACGAGCTGATCGAGCGGGCGAAAAGCAGCCGCCGGCACATCGTGCTTCCCGAAGGCGACGACGAACGGGTACTCCGCGCGGCCGAGATCCTCCTGCGGCGCGACGTCGTCGACCTGACGATCCTCGGCGCCGAGGACGCGGTCAAGGCGAGCGCGGCCGCGCTCGGCGTGAGGCTCGACGGGGCCGAGATCGTCGACCCGCTCATCTCGCCGCAGCGTGAGGCGTACGCCGCCGAGTACTTCGAGCTACGGAAGCACAAAGGCGTCACAGAAGAGCTGGCGCTCGACGTCGTCGGCGACCCGACCTACTTCGCGACCATGATGGTTCGCGAGGGTGCGGTCGACGGGATGGTGTCGGGCGCGGCGCACACGACCGGGGACACGATCCGACCCGCCTTCGAGGTGATTCGCGCCCGCGAAGGGGTCTCCGTCGTCTCGAGCGTGTTCTTCATGTGCCTGTCCGACCGGGTGCTCGTCTACGGCGACTGCGCGGTGAATCCGAACCCCGACTTCGAGCAGCTTGCCGACATCGCGATCAGCTCGGCCGAGACGGCCGCGAGCTTCGGGATCGAGCCGCTGATCGCGATGCTCTCCTACTCCACGGGCGAGTCGGGCCGGGGCGAGGACGTCGAGGCCGTGCGTCGGGCGACGGAGGCTCTGCGGGCGCGGAGGCCGGACCTCAAGGTGGAAGGCCCGATCCAGTACGACGCCGCCGTCGACCCGCGCGTTGCGAAGGCGAAGGCTCCCGGAAGCGAGGTGGCCGGCCGGGCGACGGTGTTCATCTTCCCCGACCTCGACACCGGGAACGTGGCCTACAAGGCGGTGCAGCGTACGGCGAACGCAGTCGCGATCGGGCCGGTGCTGCAGGGGCTCCGCAAGCCCGTCAACGACCTGAGCCGCGGCTGCACGGTCACGGACATCGTGAACACGGTCGCGATCACGGCGATTCAGGCCCAGGGCGGCGCCCGAGCCTGAGTCCTAGATGGTTTCGCATTGAAGCTCGACCGGTTCGACCGGTCATTTCAGACGGGGCCGCGGTCAGAGCCCCTAACAGCGGCAAGCGCAAGCGCCGCATCAGCTCGCCGACCTCAGTCCGAGGTCCAGTGCCAGTCCCGGATTTCCGGGTCGTCGTCTCCGTGCTTCCGGATGTACTCACTGTGGTCGATCAGCCTGTTCCGCAGCTCCTGCTTGGCGTAGGCGGCGGTCGCGCCCAGCTGTGGGACCCGATCGATCACGTCCTCGGCCAGGTGGAAGCGGTCGAGGTCGTTCAGAGCGACCATGTCAAACGGCGTCGTGGTCGTCCCTTCCTCTTTGTAGCCGCGCACGTGGAGATTCCGGTGGTTCCGGCGCCGGTATGTGAGCCGGTGAATCAACCACGGGTAGCCGTGGAAGGCGAAGATGATCGGCTTGTCGGTCGTGAAGAGCGAGTCGAAGTCCGTGTCGGAGAGGCCGTGGGGATGCTCCGTCTCCGGCTGAAGCTTCATCAGGTCGACGACGTTGATCACGCGCAGCTTTAGGTCGGGGAAGTAGTCCCGCAGGATCCGGACCGCCGCGAGCGTCTCGAGTGTGGGGATGTCGCCGCAGCAGGCCATGACTGCGTCGGGCTCGCCTCCGCGGTCGTTGCTCGCCCATTCCCAGATCCCGATCCCGCTCGTGACGTGCTTGACCGCCTCGTCCATGTCGAGGTACTGCAGAGCCGGCTGCTTGCCGGCGACGATCACGTTGACGTAGTTGTGGCTGCGCAAGCATTCCTCCGCCACGACGAGCAGCGTGTTCGCGTCGGGCGGTAGGTAGACGCGAATCACCTCGGCCTTCTTGTTCACGACGTGATCGAGGAAGCCGGGATCCTGGTGAGAGAACCCGTTGTGGTCCTGCCGCCAGACGTGCGAGGTAAGCAGGTAGTTGAGTGAGGCGATCGGGCGTCGCCATTCGAGGTGGTTGATCGTCTTCAACCACTCCGCGTGCTGGTTGAACATGGAGTCGATCAGGTGGACGAATGCCTCGTAAGTCGTGAAGAACCCGTGTCGGCCGGTCAGCAGATAGCCCTCGAGCCAGCCTTGACAGGTGTGCTCGCTCAGGATCTCCATCACGCGCCCGTCCGGCGCCAGGTTGTCGTCCTCGGGGATCGTGTCCGCTTCCCACGTCCGCTGCGTCACCTCGAAGAGGGCGGCCAGCCGGTTCGAAGCCGCCTCGTCCGGGGCGAAGACGCGGAAGTTCTTCGAATCGAGATTCAGCTTCATGGTGTCGCGCAGGAAGTCGCCCAGCACCCTCGTCGCCTCGGCGATCGTCACTCCCGGCGTGGGACAGTCGACGGCGTAGTCCCGGAAGTCGGGCATGCGCAGGTCACGCAAGAGGGCACCGCCGTTTGTATGCGGATTAGCGCCCATGCGCCGATCTCCCGCCGGTGCGAGCTCGCGCAGCTCCGGTCGCAGCGTCCCGTTGCCGTCGAACAGCTCCTCGGGCTTGTAGCTCTGGAGCCATTGCTGCAGCAGCCCGATCCGGCTGGGCTCGGTGCCGACGTCGGCAAACGGCACCTGGTGCGAGCGCCAGAAGTCCTCGACCTTCTTGCCGTCGACCTCTTTCGGGCCGGTCCAGCCCTTGGGAGTACGCAGAATGATCAGCGGCCACTGTGGGCGCTCGGTATTGCCCTTCTCCCTCGCATCGCGCTGGATGGTCCTGATCTCATCGATCGCCTGATCGAACGTCTCGGCCATCGCGCGGTGCATTTGCGCGGGGTCGCTGCCCTCGACGAGGTACGGCTTGTAGCCGTAGCCGACAAAGAGGCTCTTGAGCTCTTTTCGGGGGATTCGGTCGAGGAGCGTCGGGTTCGCGATCTTGTATCCGTTCAGGTGCAGAATTGGGAGCACGGCGCCGTCGGTCGCGGGGTTCAGGAACTTGTTCGAGTGCCATGAGGTCGCGAGCGGCCCCGTCTCGGCTTCGCCGTCTCCGACCACGCACGCCACGATCAGGTCGGGGTTGTCGAAGGCTGCGCCGAACGCGTGCGAGACGGCGTAGCCGAGCTCGCCGCCCTCGTGGATCGAGCCGGGCGTCTCTGGCGCCGCATGGCTCGGGATCCCGCCCGGGAACGAGAACTGCTTGAAGAGCCGGCGCATGCCCTCGCGGTCCTCGGAGATGTTCGGGTAGATCTCGCTATACGTGCCCTCGAGGTACGTGTTGGCGACCATCCCGGGCCCACCGTGGCCAGGGCCGCACACGTAGATCACGTCGAGGTCGAACGCCTTGATGATCCTGTTCAGGTGTACGTAGATGAAGTTCAGGCCAGGGGTCGTTCCCCAGTGGCCCAGCAGCCGCGGCTTGACGTGCTCGAGCGCGAGCGGCTGTTCGAGCAGCGGGTTGTCGAGTAGGTAGATCTGTCCGACAGACAGGTAATTCGCCGCCCGCCAGTAGCGATCGATCTTCTCGAGCTCCGCTTCCGAGAGTGGCTCTTGCTGCGCTTCGGCGAGCGCCGTTGCCATTTCGCCTCCTTTTCCCCGCTGTATGTGCCGTTCGCCGTGCTGGCGCGCATTATGTGACAAAACCGCGCGTATTCCTATTCAGAGGCGGGACTCTTTCGCTCGGCGCCGGAGGCGATTAGGGTTGGCGGTGTCATGGCCGGAGACATCGCACTACTCGAGAGCGTCTCACGCCTGGCGTTGTTCCACGATCTCGGACAGGCGGAGCTCGACTCGATCCTGCCGACTCTCGATGAGATCTCGTTCAACGAAGGCGAATGGGTGCTCCGCCGCGGCCAGACCGAGGTGGGCTTGTACGTGATCGTCGACGGTGAGGTGGGCGTGCTCCTGAACGACGAGGAGCTCGCCGTCCTCTCCAAGGGGAGCTTCTTCGGCGAGATCTCGGCGCTGCTCGACGAGCCAACGGTGGCGGATGTGATCGCGCGGACACCGCTGCGGTGTCTGTTCGTGCCCGCCGACCAGGTCGAAGGCTTCTTGCTCGCCAACCCACGGGTGATGTTCAGGATGCTCCAGACCGAGGCCCGGAGGCTTCAGGTCACCGACGAGCTTCGAATCTGAGTGATGGCCACGACGCAGACCGCCACCCGGACAGGGCCGGCCTCGTCGCTCGCCGATTACCTGCCGATCGCCGAGCACGGGATCATCGGCGACCTGCACAGCACCGCTCTCGTCGGGACCGACGGGCGAATCGACTGGTACTGCTGCCCGAGCTTCGACTCGCCGAGCGTCTTCGGGGGCATCCTCGACAAGGAGCGCGGCGGCTTCTACCGGATCCGGCCGGCGATCGACGACTGGATCCCGAAACAGCTCTACTTTCCGGACACGAACGTCCTGATCACCCGCTTCCTCACATCGGGAGGCGTGGGCGAGGTGCAGGACTTCATGCCGATCCAGCACGGCGCCGCGGCGCACAGGCACAGGCTGATCAGACGCGCGCTGGGGGTGCGGGGCGAGATGCGGTTCCGGGTCGAGGTGCAGCCGCGCTTCAACTACGCCCGCGACGCGCACGAGACGATCTTCCACGAGAACGGCGTCCTCTTCCGCTCCCCCGGTCTGTCACTTGCGCTCGAGACCCGGGTGCCGCTCGACTACCACGATTCGGGCGCGTACGGCGAGTTCACGCTCCTCCCGGGCGAGACCGCGACCTTCGTGCTCGAGCAGGTCCCGGAGACGTACGTCCCGGCGTCGTACTCGGAGGCCGAGACGCGCGAAGCCTTCGAGCAGACCGTCGAGTACTGGCGCCGCTGGCTCGGCCAGTCGCGCTACGAGGGCCGCTGGCGCGAGATGCTTCATCGCTCGGCACTGACGCTGAAGCTCCTGACGTATCAGCCCACAGGCGGCATCGTCGCGGCGCCGACGACGAGCCTGCCGGAGCAGCTCGGCGGCAGCCGGAACTGGGACTATCGCTACACCTGGATCCGCGACGCGGCGTTCTCGATCTACGCGCTGCTGCGGCTCGGCTTCACCGAGGAGGCGGCCGCGTTCATGGACTTCCTGACGCACCGCTTTCGGGAGTCGTCGTCGTCGAAAGGCGGGCCGTTGCAGCTGATGTACGGGATCGACGGCCGCTCGGACCTCCCAGAGGAGCAGCTCGACCACCTGGAGGGCTACCGCGGCTCCGCTCCGGTGCGGATCGGGAACGCCGCCGCGTCGCAGCTTCAGCTCGACATCTACGGCGAGCTCATCGACTCCGTCTACCTCTACAACAAGTATGGCGCGCCGATCTCCCACGACGCCTGGATGGACCTGACCCGGCTCGTCGACTGGGTCTGCGAGAACTGGGACCAGGCGGACGAGGGAATGTGGGAGGTACGGGGCGGCCGGCAGCACTTCACGCACTCGCGGCTGATGTCCTGGGTCGGGATCGACCGGGCAGTCCGGATCGCTCTCCAACGAGGCTTGCCCGCCGACCTTGTGCGCTGGCAGTCGATGCGAGACCAGATCTACCACCAGATCATGGCGCGCGGGTGGAGCGAGGAGAAGCAGGCGTTCGTCCAGTCCTACGGCGGCGACGTGCTGGATGCCTCCGTGCTCGTGATGCCCCTGATGATGTTCATCGCGCCGAGCGATCCGCGCTGGCTCTCAACGCTCGACGGGATCACCGACAGCCTCGTCAGCGACAGCCTCGTCTACCGCTACGACGTCGCGGAGTCGCCCGACGGCCTGGAGGGCGAGGAGGGGACATTCTCGATGTGCACCTTCTGGTACGTCGAGGCGATGGCGCGCGCGGGGCGAGTCGACGAGGCCCGCCTGGCGTTCGAGAAGATGCTCGGTTACGCGAACCACCTCGGTCTGTACTCGGAGCAGATCGGGCGCACGGGCGAGGCGCTCGGGAACTTTCCACAGGCGTTCACGCATCTCGCCCTGATCAGTGCCGGCTACTACCTCGACCTGGCGCTCGGTCGCCGCCGCGATTAGCGACCGTTAGCGAGCGGTCGTCCTCCGCTTGAGGACGACGCACGTGAGCACGATCGGGGCGATCGCGAAGAGCGCTAGAATCACCCAGTTCTCCGCCGGGTTGCGCAGGAAGCTGTTGCCGTAGGCGACCGCGAGCCCGGCCCCAAGTTGGGTGTTGTCGGTTTGGAAGTGCGTATCAAGATCCGTGATCTGGCCGAGCGCCACGAACGCCCACCGTACGGGCGCCACTGCACTGGCTGCGGTACGGCCCGCTCGCGGTCGTTGTCGACGCCGGCGCGGCGCCCGCCGAACCGTTCTAGGGCGGGTGACAGCGCGACCACCGACGACGTTCTACGGCGATCTTCATCCCCGTCGATAGAGGAGTAGACTCGCGCCATGACCGAGCGGTCGGCGCGGCAGGGGGGCCTCGCGAGCCGGTGCGCCGTGGTAGTTGTTGCCGCGCTCGGCGCTGCCTTTACAGCCGTCGCACCGGCAGCTCTGGCGCAGAAGCGTGGTGAGTTGACGGGCGTTGTGGCGCTCGGTGGCGGCGGGGGGCATGCGTTGGCCGTGAAGGCGAACGGAACAGTCGTCGGCTGGGGGATCAACAACCAGGCGCAGCTCGGTCTCGGACACAGCGGCGAGCTCGTGCTGACGCCAACGAAGGTGCCGGGCGTGACGGATGCCACGGCGGTGGCAGCCGGCAATAACCACTCGCTCGCACTCAAGAAAGACGGAACCCTTCTGGTGTGGGGCGAGAACGGGGACGGGCAGCTCGGGACGGGCTCGCCTGGCGTAGGGCGACAAAGCGCTGCGCGTCTCACGACCGTCCGGCATGTGAAGAAAATCGCCGCAAACGGGAACCGAACCTACGCGTTGCTGCGCGACGGAACCGTGTGGGGTTGGGGCGAAAACAGCGACGGCGAGCTCGGGAACGGCTCGACGAACTCGAGCGCGCATCCCGAGAAGGTCAAGGACCTGAAGAATGTCAGCGCGATCGCCGCCGGCGGGTCCCACATGCTGGCTCTCGTCAATGGGCACGTGTATGCCTGGGGTAGCAACATCTTCGGCCAGGTCGGCGACGGAACGACGAAGCGCCGGATAACCCCGGTCGCAGTCAAGGGATTGAAAGGGAAGGTCATTGCCATCGCTACGCCCCAACTCGGTGATTACAGCCTTGCCCTCCTTTCGAACGGCACGGTCTGGTCGTGGGGTCGGAACGACGAGGGAATGCTCGGTGTCGGCGAGAGGACCACCAGCGGCTGCATGTGCAAGCCGAATCCGTCGCGGGTTCGTGGGGTCAGCGGAATCAAGGCGATCGCAGCTGCGGGCGGGGCCGGCGCGGCTCTCGATTCGAACGGCCGTGTCTGGGCCTGGGGCAAGAACTCGCAGGGCGCTGTGGGAACCGGCAAGCTCGGCGGTTTCTTCCCGTCGCCCAGGCGCGTGAAAGGACTCACGCGCGTGAGCGAGGTCGTTGCGGGCGGCGGTTTCTTCCTTGCACGTAACCGCGACCGAACGGTGGAGGCGTGGGGCATCAACAGCCATGCGGAACTCGGGGTCGGAAAGGAGTCCACCGGCAGCGCGACGCCGCTTTTCGTCGGCGTCAAGCAGGCCGAGACCAGCACAGGGTTCAAGCTCGGGCCGCTTTCTGGGACGACTCTGCTCCTGATCCTGCTCGCCGCCGGGCTCGCGACTGGAGCCCTCGCGGGGGGAAATCGCTTCCGGCGGCGCGCCCGGCGACGCTCGCCATCCGCCCTCGCCCACCAGACTCCCGGCGCGATGCCGTCGCCCTACGCCGGTGGCGGG
>JALYLY010000061.1 GCA_030773975.1 Actinomycetota bacterium
GTAGTCGCGCTCCGGAAGGGGCGTGAGCTGGCACGGCTTGCCCTTGCGCGTCGTCGCACGGCAGCGTGCGACGCCGCCGTCCAGTGCTCCTGACTCGATCTGCTCGACGATGAACGCCGTCGCGGCGGCCACGCCTTCCTTCACGGCCCACGCGACTTCCGCTTGTACCGTGATCGGGAAATAACGGCGGATGTCCTGGAAGAGCGCCCGGTCTGGCTTGGCGAAATAGAGCGGATCCTTGGCGAGCCGCTCCATCGTTTGTTCGCACTGCTCGAGGACGGCTCGGCGGTACTCGAGATGCAGTTCAGGGGCCACATACGGGTCGATCAGGTCCTTAATCGACCTGTAGATGGCTCTCGAGTATTGATACATGCAGGCTTGAAGCTGGGCGGTGTACTCCTCGATCACAATATCCCTAGCTGCCATTAATCCCCCGCAAAGCTTTGTTAACGCGCAGTAAATCGTGGTCGGCCGGCATGCCTTCGCGGCGGAGTCTATAGGGTCCAGGCCCCTGTTACAAAGTCCGGGCCTTCGTTGCCTCGGCTGAGAACGAGCTACCGGGTGATCTGCCGGACGTAGGCGGCGCTGAAGCCCTTGGCGTTGGCGGCCGCGAGAGCTTGGTCGGCCTGGCCGCGGGAGTCGTAGATCCCGCTGAAGACCACGGAGTAACCTGGGTGCAGGCTGGAATAGAGGCTCGAATCCAGGACGCCGACCTGCAGCAGACCTGCCTTGGAGGCGGCGCGGGCCCGGGCCAGGGCAAGGGCACGGCCGTTCCCGCTCGCGGGGATCGACTCGAGCACGACCGTATAGCCGCTCTGGCCCGCCGGCCACGCCGTCAGCGCTCCGGGCCGCGGGGCCGTCGTTGTCGCCGGGGGAGGAGCGGTAGGGGTTGAGGGAGCCCCGGTGGGGGTTCCACTCGGGACCGACGGCAGTGCGACGGTCGCCGTCGGGGGCGCCGTGGTCGGGGGATGGGGGACTCCGCCCTGGGTCGCAACGAGCGTGGAGCTCTCGGCGCCGGCGTCGGCAAGGACGATGGCCGCCGTCGCTCCCGCTACCGCGATCACGAGGAAGAGCAGGACCGGCCAGATCCAGTCGCCCGGATACCAGCCCAGACGCTGCTGCCACAGCCCTGCGAGTCGGCCGAAGACGCCGCCGGCCGGCTGGAGGCGCTGGCCACACTCGAGGCAGTACTCCTGGTGGGACCCGTGCGGCGCACCGCACCGAGGACACTGCGGGCCCTGAGGCGGCCCGGCCGGCGTGCTCATTGCTCCCAGCGTTCCTGCGCGGGCGTGGGCAGCACTTCGAGCAGCTCGGCGCGCGGCTCGGCCTCCCCCTGCTTCGCCGGCACGACCGCCTGGCCACAGACCGCACAGAACTTTGCATCCGCCGCGAGCGCGCTCCCGCATTGCGTGCAGCCGACAACCGGTGGGGTGGCCGCCACCGGCCGGCCGCAGTTGGCGCAGAAGTGCGAGCCCCACACGAGCGGGGCGCCGCACGCACAGCGGGCCGCCGGAGCCGCACGCCGGACCGAGACTGCCGCTGCGAGCAGCGTGTCGAGCTCCTGGAGGCGTTCGTCGACCGCGATCAGCTCGTCGCAGCGCTCGACCAGCAGGTCCTGGCGGAACTGGTCGCGGCGGAACATCTCCAGCATGAGGCCGCCTAGGTCGCGCAGGCGCTCCTCCCGTACCCGAAGCAGGGCACGCCGCTCCTTGCGGAGCTGGCCCGGATGGGGGAGGGCGCGGCGCGCCGGGCCGGCGGGGTGGGCGGCCGCAGCTGTCCGCTCATCCTTGCGGCGGAAGCGTGCAAGCAGCGAAGGCCGCGCCACGCGAGTCAATGTAACAGCGAGGTGAGATGCCCTAAGGCTGGCGCCGCGAAGCGGCTCTTCGGCCGAAGCCGGTCAGGTGGAGGACGAACAGGATGATCGCGACGGCGCCGATCGCGATCCCGGCGATCCACTGTCCGACGAGGGACACGATGATTGCGACGACCGCCAGGGCGAGGACGAGGCCGACCATTTACGGCAGGTCGATGACGACGAGGCGCTCCTCCGTCATCTCACGCACCGCGTAGCGCGGCCCCTCGCGCGTGTTACCGGAGTCCTTGACACCACCGTAGGGCATCTGGTCGGAACGGAACGTCGGCGCCTCGTTCACGGTGACGCCGCCGAACTCCAGTTCCTGCGCCGCCCGCAATGCGTTGTCGAGGCTGGCTGTGAAGATGCCGGCCTGGAGCCCGTAACGGGTTCCGTTCGCAAGCTCGATCGCCTCGTCGATGGAGTCGACGGCCGTCACCGTACAGACCGGTCCGAAGACCTCCTCGCAGGAGACCTCGTCGTCGCGCCCGGGGTTCGCGATCACCGTCGGCCGGATCAACTCGCCATCGAGCTCGCCGCCGGTCAGCACCTGTCCGCTGCTCGCCTTGATCCACTCGAGAATGCGCCTGCGCGCGTCTTCGTCGATGACGGGGCCGACGTCCGTGTCCTCGTCGGCCGGGTCGCCGACCTTGAGCCCTTCGACCAGAGGGACGAGCTGCTGCACGAACTCGCCGTACGAGCTGCGCTCGACGTACACCCGCTGGACGGAGATGCAGCTCTGGCCCGCGAAGGCGAACGCGTTCTGGGAGACCTTAGTCGCAGCAGTCGACACATCAGCGTCGGCCGCGACGATTAGCGGCGTTGCATTGCCGAGCTCGAGGTTCACGCGCTTCTTCGCCGCGCGCTCCTTCAGCTTCCAGCCGACGCCGCTCGAGCCCGTGAACGTGATCAGCTTGACGCGCTCGTCCTCGACGATCACGTCCCCGATCTCGGACGCCGGACCGACGAGCACGTTGAGCCAGCCGGGAGGAAGCCCAGCCTCCTCTTCCAGCTCTGCGAGAAACAGCGCCGACAGGGGCGTCGCGCTTGCCGGCTTGAGCACGACGGCGCAGCCCGCGGCCAGGGCCGGTGCGATCTTGTGCGCGACCAGGTTGAGCGGAAAGTTGAACGGGCTGATCGCGCCGACGACGCCGATCGGTCGGCGCAGCGTGAATGCGAGCTTGCCCTCGCCCGCCTGCGCTGCGTCCATCGGGACCATGTCTCCCGCAAGCTTGCGAGCCTCGACTGCGGCGAACGTGTAGGTCGACATTGCCCGGGCCGCCTCCACGCGTGCGGCTTTCAGAGGCTTGCCTGCTTCGTCCGAAATCAGCCGCGCAGCTTCCTCGTGGCGGCGGCCGAGCGCACCGGCGACGCGCACGAGGATCTCCGCACGCTTGTGCGCCGGCAGCGGTTCGCGCATCGCGCCCTCGGCGGCGTCGATCGCGCGGCGCGTTTCGTCGGCGCCGGCCTTGGCCACCCGGCCGACGATGTCGCCGGAATAGGGTGAGCGGACGTCGAGCCACTCGCCCGTCTCGATCCACTCGCCGCCGACGAGCAACCGCCTTTCGTTTGCCTGCGCGACCACGGAGCTAGTCTAGACCGGGATGCTTGACGCCCTGATCATCGACGCGGTTCGTTCGCCGATCGGCAAGAAGAACGGTTCGCTTGCGTCGATCCGTGGCGACGAGCTTGCGGCGCAGGTGCTGAACGGCCTGGTCGCGCGACACGACCTCGATCCTGCGGAGATCGAGGACGTTCAGCTCGGTTGCGTGACGCAGATCGGCGAGCAGGGCTGGAACATCGGCCGGATGGTGCCGCTTGTGGCCGGCTGGCCCGAATCGGTGTGCGGAACGACGGTCGACCGCCAGTGCGGCTCGTCCATGCAGACGAACTTCAGTGCCGCGACCGCGATCTCGTCCGGACAGCTCGACCTCGTCGTCTCCGCGGGAGTCGAGATGATGTCGCGGGTCCCGATGGGGTCGAACGGGGGCGACCTCTCGGACAAGCTGCTCGACCGCTGGCAGATCGTGCCGCAGGGAATCTCCGCGGAAGTGATCGCCGACGAATGGGGCCTCTCGCGCGAGGAGCTCGATGCATTCTCGCTCGAGTCGCATCGACGAGCCACGGCGGCGGCCGACGAGGGGCACTTCGAGGGCGAGATCGTCCCGATCGATCTGACCAACCCACACACGGGCGTCGTCTTCGGCGTCGACGAGACGCCGCGGCGTGACACCTCCGCCGAAGCGCTCGCAGCGTTGAAGCCCGCGTTCTTCCCAGAGGGCAAGGTGACGGCCGGGAATTCGTCGCAGATCTGCGACGGAGCCGCAGCGGTTCTCGTGGCCAGCGAGGGGGCCGCCGGCCGCCTGGGGCTGGAGCCGCGGGCGCGCTTCGTCTCTTTCGGCCTCGCAGGCGTCGATCCGCACCGGATGCTCCACGGGAATCCACAGGCGTGCGAAAGCGCGCTGGCCCGCGCAGGTCTGGCCTGGGACGACATGTCCGTCATCGAGGTGAACGAGGCCTTTGCCTGCGTCGTCCTGCAATTCGCGCGCGACGCGGGCCTCGAGGAGCGTTGGAAAGACATCAACCCGAACGGCGGCGGCATCTCGCTCGGACACCCGCTGGGCGCGACAGGTGCGCGGATCACGGCGACCCTGCTGAACGAGCTCGAACGCAGGGATGCGCGCTACGGGATTGCGACGATGTGCATCGGTTTCGGGCAGGCGCTCGCCTGCGTCGTCGAACGCGTCTGAGCGTTACTCTCCGCGCGTGGGGGAGATGGCAGGACGCGCGGTTGCGCGGGAACCCAAAGAGATCGTTGCTCGCGGCTACGACGCGATCGCCTTGCGCTATGCGGAATGGGCCGGGCAGGTCGACTCCCCCGCCATGGAATGGGTGCGCGATCTCGACGCGCGGCTCGACGAAGGCGCCGACGTCCTCGAGCTCGGTTGCGGCCGCGGCGTCCCCGCCACACGCGAGCTCGCTCGTCGCCATCGCGTCACGGGAGTGGACATCTCCGCCGTGCAGGTCGAGCTCGCGCGCCATCACGTCCCCGAGGCCAGCTTCGTCCGCGCAGACGTGATGGAGCTCGAGGTCGCGCCCGCCTCGTTCGACGCGGTCGTCGCGCTCTTCGTCTTCGGGCACGTCCCGATCGAGGAACAATCCGGCCTGATCGCGCGGATCGGCCTGTGGCTTCGCGACGGCGGCTTCTTCCTCGGCACGTTCGCCGCGGGAGACGCCGGCGAGGGGATCGAGGCCGACTGGCTGGGCGCACCGATGTTCTTTGCGTCCCTCGGCGGCGAGGCGTACGCGCCCCTGCTACGCGACGCCGGTCTGGAGCCTGTCCGTGACGAGGTCGTCGTGCAGCACGAGCCCGGCCACGGTGACATCTCGTTTCGGTGGACGCTGGCTCGGGTGGCCGCCTAGTGGTGATCCGAAAAGTCGGCGTCGTCGGCCTCGGCACGATGGGAGCGGGGATAGCGCAGATCAGCGTCCAGTCGGGGTTCGACACGGTCGGCCGGGAAGTGAGCGACGAGCTGGCCGAGCGCGGCCGCGGCACCATCGAGCGGTACCTGGCCCGGGGCGTCGAGAAAGGCCGGCTCTCCGAAGCGGACCGCGACGCTGCTGTCGGACGCTTGACGCTCACCACTGATGTCGCCGACCTCGCGGACTGCGATCTCGTAATCGAGGCGGTGCTCGAGGAGCTCGAGCTCAAGCGTGAGCTGTTCGCGGAGCTCGATCGCATCGTCCGGCCCGACACGATCCTCGCGACGAACACATCCGCGCTGTCCGTTTCGGAGATCGCCGAGGTGACGGAAAGGCCGCAGCGCGTCGTCGGCATGCATTTCTTCAATCCCGCCCCTGTTCTGCCGCTGGTCGAGATCGTCCGCGGGCGGGAGAGCTCGGACGAAGCGGTCGACGCGGCCTATGGGTGGGCCGAGCAGGCCGGCAAGCAGCCGGTGCGATGCAACGACACTCCAGGATTCATCGTCAACCGCATTCTCATTCCGTTGTTGAACGACTGCGTGCGTGTGCTCGACGAAGCTGCGGTCACGCCGGAGGAGATGGACAAGGCGATGACCAACGGTGCCGGTTGGCCTATGGGCCCGTGCGCCCTCATCGATCTGATCGGCATCGACGTGCACGTGCACGCATCGGAGGCTTTACACGGAAAGCTCGCCGAGGAACGCATGGCACCGCCGGAACGCCTGGTGCGAATGCAGCAGGAGGGCGCGCTCGGCCGCAAGGCAGGGCGCGGCTTCTACGTGTACTAGTTGGTTAGGCGGCGAGTCTCTCGGGCAGTTCGACCACGACCTGCGGCAGCTGCGGATGGCGCGCATGCGCCTCACGCCAGATGGCCTCGGCCTTCTCCGCCTTGAGCGTCTCCAGCGCGACGGCGTGCATCGTGGCGATGGAGGCGAGCTCCACGAGACGCTCGGCCTCTACGTGGCTGATTTGCGAGGCCACGCTCGCGAGCGCGTCGAGCCGCGCCACGAGCAGTCGCGACGTCCGTTCGGAGCGAGTCAGTTCGGTCACGGCTCGCATCTTCGTGTCCGCATCGGACGGTCCTCCCTCGCCCCGGTCCGGTGCCAGGCACGTGACTGGGCCGAAGCGGTCGCGGCCTAGGGGACGCTGAGGCGCGCCCAGACGTTGGCGAGCAGGCGGTCGACTTCGGGGCTCCCGAGCGAAGCGCCGAAGTTGAGTGCCCCCGCGGCGAACACCTTCGCGCCGGCCGTGGTCTCGTAGTACGTCATCTCCGCGGTGCGGCCGCTGCCGAGAAGATCCGGAATGCGTGCGAGAACCTGGATCCCTTGCGGCGACTGAGCGGTGTGCCCATCGATCTCGATTCCGTACCGCCCGAAGACGTTGCCGTCGGCAAGGCCCGTGCCGTCGAATGCCCACGGCGCAGCGACTGCGCCCGTGACGGTGTACCCCGCCTGCCTCTCACCGTGGTCGGAACCGACGTACTGAACGCCGACGATCCGCGCTTCCGGCCGACCGAGCTGGCGCCACAATCCGCCCCGCACGAGCCGCTGCCCGACCCGGTCGACGCGGCGGTAAAGGTTGTTGGCGGCGAGAAAGGCGAGGTTGCCGCCGGCGTCGCGATAGTGCTCGATCACGTCGTACTCGTGTCGCGTGACGTACTCCTCGTGGCCCGGGAAGACGACGAGGTCGTAACGGCGCGCCAGTTCCTCGCCGGTGCTGACCGCACCGAGATCGTCGTCGGAAAGGACGTCCACCGACCTATCGGTCCGGTTGAGCCACGCGACGAACTCGAGGTCCCAGTCGTGGAAGCGAAACGGCACGCCGAAGTCGAGGAAGGGCCGCCGCAGGTCGACGCTGCGGTGCCGCCCGGTGACGTACCACGAGTCGCCCCAACCGTCGCCGTCACCGTCGTCGAAGTTGTAGGCGGCCCACGTGTTCGTTGCCAGGACGACGGCCACGCGGTTCGTTCCCAGTCTGCGTGGCCGGACGATGAAGGGGGCGTATCCGACCCTCCCGTCGGCTGCGGTCGCGCGCAGGAAGTAGAGGCCGCTCGGCCAGTCGCCGGCGCGAACGACGCGGAGCAGCGCCGGCCGGTCGCGGTGCGCGCTCCAGTCCACGCGAATCGGACCGGTCTTGGCGAGCCCGCTCGTCTTGACGTCCTGCTCGCTCGGCCGGCCTGGAGACTGGTACGCGAAGACCTGCAGGCGCATCACCATCGCGTCGGTCGCGAGCCGGAGCTCGGCCGACTCGCCCGGCGCGTAGCTGCGCTTCGTGAACCACGCATCGATTCCCTGGACACGCACCACCGGCGCGTCCCGCCGCCCGTTCGGGCCGTGGCCGCCGTACACGCGACGGCCGACCCTGAGTCGCATCACGTACGTGCGCGGCTGCGTGTTCCGCGCCGGCCGCCACGTGAGCGTTCCCGCGCCGTCGGCGAAGTGCTGCGCCGTCCGCCACACGATCGTCGTCCCGCCTTTGCCGGCGCGGACCATGTTGGTCGCGACGACCTCCATTCGCACGGTCGCAGGGCGCGACAGCTTGAAGTGCACGATCGCCGCGTCGCGGAACCCGTCGCGGTTCGGGCTTACCGTTGTCAGCAGCCGGCCGTCGCCGAGGTAGGCCGTCGAGCCGTTCGTGACACCCACGTCGAGCAACGCCGGTCCCGGTGCCGTCAGCGCCGCTGCCGCAGCCAGGACGAGAGCCGTCACCGCCTTACAATCTCCTTACGTTCCAATGATGCAGGGCACAATTGAAGCGTCGATACTGATTCCTGATGAGGCGGCTCCTCACCTTTGGCATGCTCGCGGCGCTGGCTTTGCCCGCGGCCTCGGCGGCGCGTACCCACAGCGCCACCGACGGCACGCTATCCGTGCAGGACGCGCGCGGCACGATCACGATCTCTGCCCGAGGTGGAGTCATCGGCAGCTTCGCGCGCGGATCGGTGACGATCAGTGACCCGATCGACGGCGACGGCACCGGCCCGATCGTCAGCGGCGACGACTTTCCGCCGATCGAGCGCAACGACACGACCACGACCTGGCGCGGCACGAAGGTGCGCTTCCGGATCATCGGCGGCTCCTTCCGGATCGTCGTCAAGGGCCGGGGCATCAACCTCTCGCTCGTCGGCAAGGGTAACGTGACGGTGGACGGGGCAGGCACCGGGGACGACGGTTCGTATTCCGTGAACGGCGGCGAGTACCTCGCGGTGCCGGAATTCTTGTTCGCCTTCCCTCTGTCGTCGACGAGTCCCTAGAGGCGCGCTCCTGAGCGCCGGCTCGCAGTCAGTGCTCGTCGTCGAGGACGAAGCGTCGATCGCGTCCTTCGTCTCGCTCTACCTGAAGAACGCCGGCTACGAGGTCCGGACCGCGTCGAACGGCACCGACGCGCTCGCGTCTGCGCAGAGCCAACAGCCATCGCTGATCGTGCTCGATCTGATGCTGCCGGACATCGACGGCATCGAGATCTGCCGGCGCCTCCGCCAGAAGTCTGATGTCCCGATTCTGATGCTGACCGCGCGCGACGAGGACGTCGACAAGATCATCGGCCTCGAGGTCGGCGCCGACGACTACATGACGAAGCCGTTCAATCCGCGCGAGCTCGTCGCGCGCGTGAAGTCGATCCTGCGCCGCGCCGCGCCAGAGCGGAAGGAGCCCGAAAGCGCGGTTCTGCAACACGGCGACCTCGTGATCGACGCGGGCCGGCGGGAGGTGAAGGTCGGCGCCGAGGAGATACAGCTCGCACCGAAGGAGTTCGATCTGCTGTGGGAGCTGCTCGACCATCGCGGCCTCGTGCTGACGCGTGACCAGCTGCTCGAGCGGGTCTGGGGGTACACCTTCGCCGGAGACACGCGGACGGTGGACGTTCACGTGCGCCAGTTGCGGCGGAAGCTCGGCGAGGCCTCGCCGATCGTGACCGTGTGGGGGGTCGGGTACAAAGTCTCGCCCGCGCGGGACGCGGTCAAGGCCTAGCGGGGCCTGGCAGTACCTTGTAGGTCCTGATGTTCAGCTCGCTGCGCTTCCGGTTGCCGGCGCTCTTCCTGCTCGGCATCGTCGTGAGCGGACTGATCGCGGCGGTGGTGGCACTGCGGCTCTTCCAGGGCTATGTGCTCAGCCGTTCCAAGGCCGATCTGCGCCGCGAGGCCGTCGGCCTCACCGAGGTCTTCGCGCAGCAGGCGATCACGGCGAACAACACCGGCGTGCTGCCGCGCATCGCGAGGCAGCTCGAGCGGGCCACCGGCGATCGTCTCTTCTACGTCGGCGTCCCGCCGGTGCCCGGAAAGAGCGTCGGGCTGCAGCGCCTGCCGCAGGGGACCGTCGATTGGCGTTCCGGCCGGACGATCACGTTCGAGTTCAAGCCGCCGGGCGCAAACAAGACGTACCTCGCGGTTGCGCGTCCACTCAA
This sequence comes from Actinomycetota bacterium, assembly GCA_030773975.1. Classification (GTDB taxonomy): domain Bacteria; phylum Actinomycetota; class Thermoleophilia; order Gaiellales; family Gaiellaceae; genus 3-1-20CM-4-69-9. The sequence goes on from JALYLY010000061.1 coordinate 9,737, forward strand.
ACTCGAGCCGAAGGGGCCCGCGTTCGGCGACCTGATCGTCGCGAAGCCGAAGACGGAGTTGAACCAACGCCTGATCCCGCTGCTGCAGCGGCTGGCGCTCGCGTCGCTCGGCGGCATCATCGTGGCGGGGTTGCTCGGCTGGTATCTCTCGCGCCGCATCACCCGGCCGGTGCTGGCGCTGTCGCGCGCGACCGACGAGATCGCGCGCGGAAGCTACGATGTCGACCTTCCAGAGGTTCGCGGCGGCGATGAGATCGGGCACCTTGCTGACAGCTTCCGGCAGATGGCTGCGCGCCTCTCCGATGCCGAGCGTCAGGAGCGCAACTTCCTCATGAGCGTCTCACATGAGCTACGCACACCTCTGACCGCCATCCGTGGCCATGTCGACGCTCTCCGGGAAGGAGTCGCGGAGGATCCAGAGGCGCGCGCAGCCTCGCTCGAGGTGATCGCACGGGAGGGCGCGCGGTTGGAGCGGCTCGTCGGCGACGTCCTCGATCTCGCGAAGCTCGAAGCACATCGCTTCACCGTGCACACGGAGGAAGTGGACATGGAGCGGCTCTGCGATCAGGCGTACAACGCCTTCGGCGAGGAGGCCCGCCGCCGCAGCATCGACTACGCGAAGCGCTTCGAGGCGCAGCCGATCATCGTCTCCGACGGCGACCGCGTACTGCAGATCATCTCCAACCTACTCTCGAACGCATTTCGCTGGACCCCGGACGGCGGGCGGGTGCAGCTCGAGTTGAGCGCGTCGAACGGCCGCGTGTCGGTTGCGATCGACGACAACGGCCCGGGCGTCGCGATCGAGGAACAGGAGAGGATCTTCCGGCCGTTCTGGTCGCGGGACGATTCGGGCACCGGGCTCGGGCTGGCGATCGCGCACGAGCTGGCGGCGGCGCTGGGTGGAAGCATCGCGCTCGACTCCCGCCCCGGCGAGGGCAGTCGCTTCGAGCTCGTCCTCCCGTCCGGGCCGGAATAGTCTCCGGTCCGCATGGGCCTTCCGAAGACGACACCCGTCTACGAGCTGCCACGCCGGCGCTCGGCGCTTCGCGCGGCGTTCGTCTCGTTGCGGCCCCGGCAGTGGACGAAGAACCTGCTCCTCTTCGCGGGGATCATCTTCGCCGCGAAGCTCGGCGATCTCAGCCGGTGGGTCGAGGCGCTCGCCGCCTTCGCCGCGTATTGCGCGGCCTCGAGTGCGAGCTACCTCGTGAACGACGTCCGCGATGCGCCGCACGACCGCGTGCATCCCACCAAGCGGTTGCGCCCGATCGCACACGGCGAGCTGTCGCCGCGTCCAGCCGAAGCGCTCGCGGCGGTTTTGGTCGTTGGAGCAGTGCTGCTCGTGGCGCCGCTGGGCCTGGCCTCGATCCTGTTCCTCGGCGGCTTCTTCGTGCTGCAGGCGGCGTACACGCTCTCGCTCAAGCACGTGGTCTTGCTGGACGTGATGACGATCGGCGGGCTGTTCGTCGTACGTGCAGCTGCGGGCGCGGCGGCCGTACACGTGAGGATCTCGCCGTGGCTCCTGCTCTGCACGGCGCTGCTCGCGCTCTTCCTCGCGCTCGCGAAACGCCGGGGCGAGCTCGTCCTCGTCGGCGCCGAGGCGACTCCGGGGCGGCCGGTGCTGGAGGGCTACTCGCTGGCGCTCGTCGATCAGCTCGTGACCGTCGTGGCCGCGTCGACGGTGATCTCGTACTGCCTGTACACGTTCACGGCGCGGGAGTCGAAGGCGATGATGATCACGATCCCGTTCGTCCTCTTCGGTGTGTTCCGCTATCTGCTCCTCATGCACCGGCGCGATCTGGGCGAGGAGCCGGAAGAGATCCTGTTGCGCGACCTGCCGATCCTGCTCTGCATCGCAGGCTGGGCCGCGGTTGCGGCGGTCATCCTCTCGGTGACCTGAGAGCTAGATCAAGAAGTGGCGGCGTCCGGACGGCGGTCTTCCATCCGGTAGACGATGGCGCCGCGGTTTTCCTGCAGGCCCTGTTCCAACCTGTTCATGACGGCCTCCATGCGAGCGAGCCGCGTGTCGACGCCTTTCCACCCGGACGAGACGAGGTCGACGAGCAGGCCGAGGTCGTCGACGCGGGCAGTGCGCTCGCCGAGCAGGTCGCCCTCGAGGCGTTCGAGTCGCCGGAGGACCTGGTTCATCAGCCCGCGGATCTCGGCGAGGTTGCGTCCGACCGGCTGCGCCTCGTTGCGCACCGCTTCGCCGACACGCGCCGGCAGCGTCTCCTCGAGCGCCGCCGCCGCGGCTGCGAGCGAGTCGACCTGCTCGCGTGCCCGGATGAGGAGGCTGTCGAGGGCGGCACCTTCCGCCCGCTGCTCGACCCGTTCCTGGGCACGCTCGACGACGCTGTCGTCCATGTCCGGCAACGGTACCGTGGGCACCGGATGAAAACGAGGGAGCTCGAATATGACCTCCCGCCGGAGCTTCTTGCTCAGCATCCCGTGGCGCGCCGCGACGAGTCGCGACTGCTGGTCTACCCACGCGTGTCCAAGCGGATGCACGAGTGCAGGTTCGCAGAGCTACCGGACGTGATCGGCGACGCGCTCGTCGTGGTCAACGATACGCGGGTCGTTCCGGCGCGGATTCCGATCGAGGCACCGAAGGGCGAGGTCCTGCTGCTCGAGCGACTGGACGACGATGGGCTCTGGGAAGGCCTGGCCCGCCCGACGCGGCGCCTGCGACCCGGTAGGCGCTACGGGCCGGTCGAGTTGCTCGAGCACCTCGGTGAAGGACGCTGGCGTCTCCGTCTGCACGGCGAGCCTGCGGGCGAGACGCCGCTGCCCCCGTACATCACCGAGCCGCTCGCCGACCCGGCGCGCTACCAGACCGTCTATGCGCGCGACGCGGGCTCGGCCGCCGCGCCGACGGCCGGCTTGCACTTCACAGAGCAGCTGCTCGCGCGCCTCGACGTCGAACGCGTGACGCTGCACGTGGGGCTCGACACCTTCCGCCCGGTCGTTGCCGAAGATCTCGGCGAGCATCGGTTGCACGGCGAACGGTACGAGGTCAGCCCGAACGCGTGGGAGCGCATCAGCTCTGCGCCCCGAGTGTTGGCCGTGGGAACGACCACCGTGCGTGTTCTCGAGACGCTCGCGCGCGGCGGCCCCCTCTCCGGACGCACCGATCTCTTCGTCACGCCGGGGTTCGAGTTCGTGCGAACGGATGCGCTGCTGACGAACTTCCATCTCCCGCGTTCGACGCTGCTCGCGCTCGTGATGGCTTTCGCAGGGGTGGAGGAGACGCGGCAGATCTACCGGACGGCCGTCGAGCAGCGCTACCGCTTCTACTCGTTCGGCGATGCGATGCTGGTGTTGTGAACGTCCGCCGCGCACACCAGGAAGACGCCGTGACCGTCGCCGGGCTCCTCGACGAGGCGACGGTGTGGGTCAACGACCTCGGCTTCAGCCAGTGGCCGCTGCCGTTTCCCCGCGACCAGCTCGCTGCGGCGATCGACCGTGGCGAGGTCTATGTGGTCGAGTCGGAGGACGGCGAAGCGGTGGCGACCGTCTCGATGCTG
>JALYLY010000062.1 GCA_030773975.1 Actinomycetota bacterium
CCCCAGAAGTTCGTCAGGTAGAGGACGTTGTCCGGCGCCCGAACCACGAGCGCGTCCAGACCTTCCTCTGCCATCAGCGCCTGGACCCGCTCCAGCTTGGCGTCGTCGCGCGGCCAGCTCACAAGGAGACGCGCGGCGGTGCCGGCTCACCGTGGGCGTCCTGCCACGAGACGACCGGGTTGCGGAGCACTCCGATCCTCTCGATCTCGGCCTCGATCACGTCGCCGGGCTTGAGATAGAGCGAAGCGGCGTCCTCGCTGAAGCCGGCCACCCCACTGACAGTGCCGGTCGAGACGACGTCACCGGCCGAATACCCGAGCGCCGAGTAGTGCGACAGGATCTCGGGGATCGTCACGGACATGTTCCCGCTGTGCGACTGCTGCCGGCTCTCCCCGTTTACCCGTAGCTCCATCCGCAGGTCGTGCGGATCGCCGATCTCGTCGGGCGTGACGATCCACGGCCCGAGCGGGCAGAACGTGTCGATGGCCTTACAGAAGGAGAACACACCGGAGCGCATCTCGCGGCGCTGGATGTCGCGCGCCGTGATGTCGTTGAAGATGACGTAGCCGCCGATGTAATCCGCCGCTTCCTCGGGACCGAACCACTTGCCGGACTTCGAGATCACGACGGCGAGCTCGAGCTCGTAGTCGAGCTCCTGGGTCAGGTGCTCCGGGTAGACGATCGGTTCGTCGGGGCCGACGATCGCGTCGACGTTCTGGAAGAAGACGATCCAGGGAGCGATCTCGTGCGACCAGCCGACGCGCTTCGATTCCTCCTCGTGCTCGCGGAAGTTCCCGGCCGTGTGGATGAGCTTCTTCGGGATGATCGGCGCGCGCAGCTTGACGGTTTCGATCGCCGGCTCTTCGCCGGTCGGTCGCACATGACCCGCACGTTCGAAGTACTCCCGCATCGAGGGAACGTCGAGTTCCACGACGATGTCGTCGCGCAACTCACCAACACGCCCGTTGTCGAAGGTGACGAGCTTCACACAGCCTCCGCGCGCCGCTTCGCCGCTCGGAGCAAGCCCATCCGGATGAGCCCACTGAAAGGACGGACGACGCGCCAGTACTGCCCAAACTTCCGTCGCGACGCCGGATCAGGAACGTGAACGCGCGTCTCGGTCGCGAGGCTCCCCGGCAGCGCGCGGAAGTCGATCACTGCGGTGGCGGGAGCTTCGGGCCCGCGGCCTCGGAGTCGCCAGAACTGGCCACTCAACGTGAGGATCAGTCCCTCGCCCGGGACGTCCTCGAGGACGGTGGCCCGCGGAACCATCGTTGCCAGCACCGTGTCCTCAGCCCTGCGCAGACCCAGCCCTCGCGCAAGCAGCAGCCCGCGCACGAGCGGAACCTCCCTGAACGTCACCTCGCGCAGGGCTCGGTCGGCCAGGGCGGGCTGGACGGCGACCGAGACCTCGTGCCGGGTCGAGAACTCGTAGTTCGGCAGGAACGCGTCGAGGCTCTTCACGCCGTCTCGCAGATCCGCTGAGCCACGAGGGCATACACGTTTGCGATCTTCACCAGGCCGTCGATGTCGAGGTTCTCGCCGAGCACAGGATCTGGCAGGCCGCTCGACGTGCCGTAGTTGACGCTCTCGATCCCGTACCGGGTCAGCGCCGATGCATCGGAAAACCAGCGCACGGTATCCCGCTCGGGTTTCTCCCCGAAGACCTCGGCATGCGCCTCGTCGATCGCACCGATCAGTGGATGATCTTCAGCGATCTCGGAGCCCGGCGCGGTGACGTAGATCTCCGACTCGATCTCATGGTCGGGAAAGCGTTCACGAAGGCCGCGAGCGAAGTCGCCCAACGCCGCCCGTGCTTCGGCCATCGGCATCGTCGGGGGGACCCGGAAATCGACGAAGAGATCCGTCCTGTGCGGTGTCCGGGAGACGCGCCAGGCGAAGCCGCCGCTGATCGCGCCGATGTTGACGATCCCCTGCTTCCCTCCGTACGACGTCCGCTCCTCCCATTCCGGAGCGAACGCCAGCACCGCGTCGAGCACGTCACGCATTCGCACGATTGCATTCTCTTTCCGCCGCCCTTCGCTGAACGCCGTGTGAATGAACGGCCCGCTGGTCGAGATCCGCATCCAGAGCGAGCCGTAGTGGCCGAGCACGATCTTCTGCTCGGTCGGCTCGCCGAGGATGCACATGTCGGTCACAGCGCCATGCGACGTGAGGAAGCGTGACCCCGACGCATAGCCGCGGTACTCGCTGCCGACGAAGTCGGGATGCCATTGCGTCTTCTCGATCTCTCCCGCAACACACGCGATCATGACGTCGCCGCGCAGGCGCACGCCCGCGTCCCGCAACGCACGCACCGCCTCGATGTAGCAGGCCACCGCACCCTTCATGTTCGAGATGCCGAGGCCGTAGACGCGGCCGTCCTGCACGAAGCCTTTCGGTTGGAAGCCGCGGATGCCGGCCAACCACGGCTCCTGCCCGGAATACGACGTGTCCATGTGGCCGTTGAACATGAGCGACTTCCCACCGCCGGCGCCTTCCCAGATTCCGACGACGTTCGGGCGACCTTCCTCCACTTCCTGCCACTGAACCTGCAGCCCCATGTCGGTGAGCTCGTCCCGCACGCGCTCTCCCATCGCCTGCTCGGCTCCCGTCGGGCTCGGGACCGAGACGAGATCGACCGCGAGAGCGACCAGCCGGTCGGCGTCGATCTCAACGGAAATGTGGCAGCACCTCCTTGCCGAACAGCTCGATCTGCTCGTGCCGGCGGTCGCCCCAGAGCTCGAGCATCACATGCGTGCAGCCTGCCTCGCGGTACTCCTCGATTGCCGCGATGCAGTCGGCGGGAGTGCCGGCAATCGGCTTGCATTTGTCGAGGATCTCGTCCGTCACCTTCGCTTTCGCCGCGAGCCGTCCCCCCTGCTCCATCGCCTCTGCCACGGGTTTGATCTCGTCCTGGCTCAGCCCTGCGAGATCGAGGAGCGTGTCGGCTGCCCCCTTGATGTTCTGCACCTTGTTGGCGAGGTACATGCCGGCGATCTCGCGCGCGCCGTCGCGGCCGGCGTTGCGATCAGTGGCATGGATCGACGCGACAACGGTGCAGCCGATGTCGATGTCGGCGTCGACGTTCTCGCGCGTGTAGCGGACGAAGGGGGGAGTCGTGATCGACGGCGTCAGGCAACCGTCAGCGATCTCGCCGGCAAGCGCCTGCATCTTCGGTGCGGTGGCCGCGACATATACGGGCGGCACGTCGCGGGGCGTCTGCGCTTCATCCTGAAGGCCCGGCACGTCGGCGCTCCAGGTATCGCCCTCGTAGATGAACGGCTCGCCCGAGAGGACACCGCGGACGATCTCGACCGCGTCGCGCATCGGCCCAAGCGTGCGCTTGCCGTTCAGCCGCGCGTTGTTCAGGAAGATCTTCGACGTGCCGAAGCCGAGCAGGAACCGTCCCGGCCCCGCAGCCTCCTGCACGACGCGCGCATCCATGGCGACCTGCACGGGGTGGCGCGTGAACGGCGAGATGATCCCCCAGCCCACGGTCAGGCGCTCCGTCGCCTTCGCGATCAGGCCTGAGACGACGGTGGACGAGCGCGCTTCCATCCCGTGCTTCCGCCACCAGGGGTAGGCCTCGGCGAGCCAGATCGTGTCCATCCCGGCCCGGTCCATGACCCGTGCCGACTCGAGCATCTCCTCGAGCGGCTCCATTGTCAGCTGCATGACCCCGATGCGGAAGGGCGGTGCCATCAGCACGATCCTCTCACGAGCAGCAGTCTTCACGGCCTACTCGCGTGTCGGCTGGGGCGGCCGCCGTCCCAGCACCTCCCGGATCACCTCCATCGCAACCGACGCTCGCGGGTAGCCGACATAGACGGCCAGCAACGCGAGAGCAGCGTCGAGCTCATCGGGTGTGACACCGTGCTCGAGCGCCCAGCGAACGTGGGTCCGGAGACGCTCTTCCACGCCGCCCTGTGCGGCGAGCGCAGTCACGACGACGAGGCTGCGATCACGCAACGAAAGGCAGTCGTCGACCCACGCCCCGCCGGCCGCCTGCAGGGCCTCCCCCGCCATCCGCTCGCCGACGATCGTCTCGAGCAGCTCAACGGCCTCCTCCTCGGGCAGCCCGAACTGGCTCGCGTAGGCGGCCCGCCCGAGGGAGTTCCGGTCGCGGTCCTCAGCCATGGAGCTCAGTGTAGAAACACTCGATCGCAAACCCGATCCATTCAGGTGCATCCCAGTCGTACCGCTCGCGAAGCTGCGGCTCGAGCTCGGCCTTCAGCTCCTCGACACTGGCGGCGTCACCTGCATCGCGGACGCGCTGCTGCACATCCAGCATGTATTCGAGCACCGCGGCGGCAAGCTCCCGACCGCCGACCTCGCCATGGCCCGGAACGACGATGGACGCGTCCATGTGGTCGATCACCTCGAGCACCGAAATCCAGCCGCGTCCGCTGACGTCCGTGTCCTGCGGGGGGAACCACGGGAAGATCGGGAAGAGCCGGGTCTCCACGAGGTCGCCCGTGAACAGAACGCCGTGTTCGCGGACGAGGACGAGCTGGTCCCCCCGGGTGTGAGCGAGACCGTGGTGTGAGAGCTCGACGGTCACACCGCCGAGGTCGACGCTCGAGCTTCCTTCGTACACGACGCGCGGCGGGACAAGTTCGACTTCCTCGAGCTGGGCGGCAACACCTTCACCGAATCCGCGGAACATCTCGACGTATCCCGGACCCTTCTCCCTGAGCTCGTCCGCCTGCTCGCGGTTGTAGACGATCGTCGCCTCGCGCTCGAAGACCTGGGCACCGAAGCCGTGCTCCGGGTGGAAATGCGTGAGTGTGAGCAATAGCGGCCGGTCTGTGAGCGTCCGGGCCTTCTCGAGCACGCGGGCGCCGTTTCGCGGGCCCATCCCGGTGTCGACAACCAGCGCTGCGCGTTCGCCGACGACGATCCCGACATTCGGGACGAGCGGGACGCGCCCGTCCGGGATGACGTAGACGCCGGGTGCAATCTCTTCGGGAGCGACGTCCGCGACTAGGGGAACCGGTGGTCCCTCTGTCGCTGTGCCGTCGGTCATCTCTGCCTCCTTGTTCGTGGTCTAGGTCGCCGCGAGAGCATCGTGCACACGCCCGGTCATCGCACCCAGGACCCGCGCCGGCGTCACGTTCACGTCTTGCAGCTCCGCCGTAACCGAGCCTCGCTCGAAGACGACGACGCGGTCCGACAGCTCCGCGAGCTCGTCGACGTCGGTCGAGGCGAGCAGAATGGCGGCTCCGGAAGCAACCAGGCTCTCGATCTGAGCGTGGATCTCGGGTCTCGTAGCCACGTCGACGCCGGCGGTCGGGTCGTCGAGCAAGAGCAGGCGCGCGCCTGACGCGATCCAGCGGGCGACAAGAGCCTTCTGCTGGTTCCCGCCCGAGAGAGAGGAGATCGTTTGTTCCTGGTCCGCAAGCAGAGCGACACGCTCGAGCAGCGTCGCCACCGCGCTCCGTTCTGATCTGAAGTCGACGAAGAAAGCCCGCGTATGCTGGGCGAGCGCCGGGAGGGTGATGTTGTGCCGAACCGAGTGGTTGGGGAACGTGCCGAGGCTGCGATCGCCTGGGAGAAATCCTGCACCGGCGGCGACCGCGTCCGCCGTGCTGCCCGAGCGCAGTCGCCGCCCGGCTACCTCGATCGTGCCCGAAGCGAACGGAACAGCGCCGCAGATCGTCAACAGGAGCTCCCGGGCTCCCGAGCCGGCGAGACCTGCGACTCCCACCACCTCGCCGGAGTGCACCAGCAAGCTGACCCCGCGCAGACGCTCGCCGCTCACGTCGCGGGCGTCGAGGACAACCTCGGCATCGGCCAGGTCGTCGCGAGCGCCGCGACCGCCAGGGTCCCCGGCGCGGTCCGCCGCGATCAGCTCAACCAGCGCGCGGTGTGTGCCCTGCCCGCGTCCAAGCTCGGCCGCCACCCGTCCGTCACGCAACACTGTGACCGCATCACACAGGTCCTCGACCTCGCCGAGCTGGTGCGACACGTACAGGACCGAGACGCCTCCTGCGGCCAGCGTCCGGATCGACTCCAACAGCCGCTCTGCCTCGACCGGCGACAGCGTCGCCGTCGGCTCGTCGAAGATCGCGAGCCTCGGCCCGTATGACAGCGCGCGGGCAATCATGACGAGACGCTGCTCGATCAAGGGAAGCTGCGCGACGGGGGCCTGCACCGGGATATCGAACGACAGCGACGACAGCGCCACCTGCGCGCTGCGACGAAGCTCACGCTCCCGCAAGCGGCCGAGCAGTCCGTGCGGCTCGTGCCCGAGCATCACGTTCTCGGCGACGGTCATGGTCGGTGCAACGGTCAGCTCCTGCGGCACGCAGACGATGCCCCGCCGCAGCGACTCCGCCGGGCGCCCGAGAGGCAACGGCCGCCCGTCGACCAGCACGGCTCCGGCGGAAGGCTGCACGATCCCGGTTAGGCATTTTACGAGCGTCGACTTGCCGGCTCCGTTCGCGCCGACGAGACCACGGATTTCGCCTGCCCGGACGCTCAGCGAGGCGCCGTCAAGCGCTAGGACGCCGCCGTAGCGCTTCGTCAGCTCAACGGTCTCGATCCACGGGGGGGACTCAGCGGCCAATTGCGCCGCTCCTGCGGATTGCGATCCCGGCGACGGCGACGAGCAGGACGATTCCTTGCACGAGCGCGGCCACCCAGGACGGCTGATTCATCATCGTCAGCCCCGTGGAGACCATGTCGAGCAGGAGCACGCCGAGGTAGCTGCCCAGGACGTTGAAGCGCAGGCCTCCGCCGAGCGACGCGCCGAGGAACGCCGCGGCGTACGCGGGTAGCAGGTAACCCGTGCCGAGGTTCGGGTAGTACTGGCCCGCCGACGAGGTGACAAGGACGGCCGCCAGCCCGGCGGTCAGCCCGGCAAGGACGAAGGCCACGACACGGACCCGCTCGACCGGCACGCCCGCAAATCGCGCGGCGGCAACGTTGTCGCCTACCGACATCGCATGACGACCGTAGACCGTCGCCCGTAACAGCACGAGAAAGAGGATGGCGACTCCCACTGCGATGATCGCGCGCAGCGGGATCGTGGCGACCCGCGTGGTCGCGATCTGAACGTACGAGGGAGACAGCCCCTCGAAGATCGCCGTC
>JALYLY010000063.1 GCA_030773975.1 Actinomycetota bacterium
AACCCGCACGCCAATCGCCTCCGGATTCGTCCCGGTCAACCAGCGAAAGCGGCGGGCCGGATTGGGGAGGACGAGCGTGACCGGGCCCGGCAGCAGCAACCGCGCGAGCGACGCGGCGCGCCCTTGCAGCTCCGGCAGACACTCAAGGAGGTAGTCGACGTCCCGGGCGACGAGCGCGCTCGGCGCCGTTTGATCTCTCCCCTTCAATTCGTAGAGACGCCGCGTCGGCTCCTCTCGGTGAGGGTCTGCAGCGAGCCCATACACCGTGTCGAACGGCATGACAATGGGCTTGCCGTCACGAAGAGCGTCAACGGCGGCAGTCAGCGTCGTCCCTCGACCACGCGGTCCTCCTCGGCCAGGTCGGGAGTGATCGCGATGTCCGCATAGCCGAGCGACGCCAGAGCGTCGGCGACGTGGTCGGCCTGCCCGTCTCCGACCTCGAACACGAGCAGGCGCGTGCTCGCGAGTCTGGCGATCTCTTCGTGGAGCCCTTCGCCGACGAGCGCGTCTCTCGGCTCCCAGTCCCTGATCTCCGGCTGCAGCGAGTCCCATTCGTCGGACGGGACGTACGGCGGGTTCGAGACGACGAGATCCCAGCCCTCGGCCGCGGCCTCCAGGTCGCCCTCTCGAACCTCGACGTGCAGGTCGAGCCGCTCGGCGTTCTCGCGCGCGAGCTCGACCGCCGCCGGCGCGAAGTCGACCGCGGTCACCCGGGCGTCGGGGCGCTCGTCTGCGATCGCGAGCGCGATCGCGCCAGAGCCGGTGCCGAGATCGAGCACGCGCGGCTCAGGCTGGTCACGGAGCAGGGCAAGGCAGCGCTCCACGACGACCTCCGTCTCGGGGCGCGGCACGAGCGCACGCGCGTCCGTGTTCAGAACGAGCCTCCGGAAACCCCACTCGCCGAGGACATACGCCAGCGGCTCGCGCTGCCTGCGCCGTTCGAGCAAGCCGTCGAACTCGTCGGGGACCTCTTGGGCCTGCCGTTCGTGCACGCCCGTACGGGAGACGCCGAGCACGTGGGCAAGGAGCAGCTCGGCATCGACGCGCGGAGTGTCGACCCCTGCCTCACCGAGCCGCTGCTCGGCGAGCCGTAGGGCTTCCGCGACCGTCACTGCTCGAGCGCGCGCCGGCGTTCCTCCGCGCCGAGCGCCTCGGTGAACTCGTCGAGCTCCCCCTGCAGGACCCTGTCGAGCTGGTGGACCGTGAGCTTGATGCGGTGATCGGTGACGCGGTTCTCGGGATAGTTGTAGGTGCGGATCTTCTCCGCGCGCTCGCCGGAGCCGATCTGGGAACGCCGGGTCGCATCGAGCTCTGCGCGCTGCTTCTCGCGCTCGTGCTCGTAGAGGCGCGCGCGCAGCACGCGCAACGCCTTCTGCCGGTTCTGCAGCTGGCTCTTCTCGTCCTGCATCGCCACCACCAGACCGGTCGGAAGATGCGTGATGCGAACGGCCGAGTCCGTCGTGTTCACGCTCTGTCCGCCCGGGCCCGTCGAACGGTAGACGTCGATCTTCAGATCGTTCGGATCGACTTCGACCTCGACCTCCTCCGCCTCCGGCATGACCGCGACCGTGGCGGTGGACGTGTGGATTCGCCCCTGCGATTCCGTCTCGGGCACGCGCTGGACGCGGTGCGTCCCGCCCTCCCATTTGAACACCGAGTAGGCGCCTTCTCCCTTGATCCCGAACGTGATCTCCTTGAAGCCGCCGGCTTCATTCGGGCTCGACCCGAGGTGCTCGACGGTGAAGCCCCGGCGTTCGGCATAACGCGCCAACGCGCGGTGGAGATCGGCCGCCCACAGAGCGGCCTCATCCCCGCCGACGCCCTGACGGATCTCGATGATGACGTCCTTGCTGTCGGCAGGGTCGGTCTCGACGAGCGCGACCTTCAGGTCCTCTTCGAGCGAGATCAGCCGTTGCTCCAATTCGGGGACGAGCTCACGCAGATCGCTGTCTTCGAGCGCATCGTCGAGATCGGCCCGAGCCTCTCGCCAGCGCCGGCCCAGCTTGTAGGGGCCTTCGAGCTCCTTCAGCTTCCGGCCTGCACCGGCGGCCTCGCGGTGGTCGTTGTAGACGGCAGGGTCGGACATGCGCTCCTGCGCCTCGTGGTACGAGCGTTCGAGCTCGTCGAGCAGCGGTTCGAGATTGCCGGCCATCGCCGGTCTAGGTTAGCCCTGGAGGCGCGCTGTCAGGCTGATTTCCGGGACGCCGGCCAGCGCTTTGGAGACCGGACAGTTCTCCTTCGCCTGCTCCGCTGCCTGCTTGAAGCTGTCTTCGTCCATCCCGGGGACTCGTCCGGCGACGTCGAGTGCGATCTTCGTGATGCCCTCGCCCGGCTGGAACGTGACGGTGGCCGACGTCTTCAGCTCTTCCGGCGCATGACCCTCTCTTGCCAGCCCGCCCGAGAACGCCATCGAGAAACACGTCGCGTGCGCGGCGGCGATCAGCTCTTCCGGGCTCGTCATGCCGTTCGGCTCCTCCGAGCGGGCCGGCCAGCTCACGTCCAGGCCGCCGAGCGCGCGACTCGTCACCGAGTCGACCCGGCCCTTGCCGCTCATCAGGTCTCCGCGCCACGTCACCTCAGCCTTGCGGTCAGTCGCCACGAGCTTCTCCCTTCGAGTCATGCATTGACGGTTCGTCTTCCTCCCTCTGTTACACGCGCGCGCGAGGCTATGCCATCACTTCGATCTTGCGTGCGTTCGGGTCCTTGGACTCGAGCGAGAGGACTTCCTTCAGCGCGCGGATCGAGACCTCGATCTGATCGAGCGACGGCTCGCGGGTCGTGAGCCGCTGCAGCCACATCCCCGGCGCCAGCAGCGCCATCAGGATCCGGTTGTTCTGATGTTTTCCCGCAAAGCGGATCAGCTCGTAGGCGATGCCTGCGATCAGCGGCAGCAAGAGGATCCGCGTCGCGATCAGCCAGTACCAGTGCGGGCGACCGAAGAACGCGAACACGAAGATCGCGATCACCATTACCCAGAGCAGGAAGGCGGTGCCGCAGCGGGGATGGATCTGGCTGAAGCGCTGAACGATCTCGGGCTTGAGCTCCTCCCCGGCCTCGTAGGCGTTGATCGCCTTGTGCTCCGCCGCGTGGTACTGGAAGACGCGCCGCAGATCCGGGAACAGCGAGATCAGAGACAGATAGAGGATGAAGATCGTGACACGAATGCCACCTTCGACGATTACGAACCAGCCTGTGCGCTTGATCCCGATCCAGTCCGTGATCAGCGCGGGCGAAACCTTAAAGAGCAGAACAGCGAACCCGATCGCGATCGCGAACGCGAAGATCAGCTGTCCGCGCGTCAGCTCGGTGGCGACTTCCTCACTCTCTTCGCCCTCCTTCGCTTCCGCCACAGCCGCGTAGTTCGCAGAGATGGCGAGCGCGCGAAAACCGATCGCCAGCGACTCGCCGAGCGCGATCACTCCGCGGATCACCGGCAGCCGGAAGATCAGGTGCCGCGCCATCGGCGACTTGATCGGCTGGTGTACCTCCGCGATGTCTCCGTCCGGCTTGCGGACTGCGACGGCCCAGTTCGACGGGCCGCGCATCATCACGCCCTCCAGGACGGCCTGTCCCCCAACGTTCGTCACTTGGCGCTAGCTGCGGCTTACGCCGCCGGCCTTCTCGAGCCGGCGCTGGAAGCGCTCGACGCGTCCGCCCGTGTCGACCAGCTTCTGCTTGCCCGTGTAGAACGGGTGGCAGTTGGAGCAGATCTCGACGTGGAGCTCGGGCTTCGTGGAACGCGTCTGAAACGTGTTCCCGCAGGAGCACGTAACGGTCGCGAGGACGTATTCAGGGTGGATCTCAGGCTTCATCTGGACTCAGGATAGCAGCGGCTGTTTCGGGTGCGACGTTGCCCCCGGAGACGACTGCGGCCACGGTTTGACCCGGCTCTGGCACGAACGCTCCGGACAGCAAAGCCGCAGCGGTGGCCGATCCTGCAACCTCGCAAGCGAGCTTCATCCGGCCGTACATGAAGCGGAACGCGTCCTTGAGGGCGTCCTCGGTGACGAGCACCGACTCGACTCCGAGCTCCATGCAGACACGGACGCAGTTCGCGCCCGCATACGGACCGTTGAGACCGTCGGCGATCGACTTCGCCTCGACGGTGACCGGCTCGCCCGCCTTCAGGCTCCGGTGCAGGGCCGGCGAGCGCTCCGGCTCCACCGCGATCACGCGCGCCTCCGGGTTGAGTGCTTTGACGGCGGTGGCGATGCCCGAGACCAGTCCGCCGCCTCCGACCTGGACGAGGACGATGTCGGCGTCTGGCGCATCCTCGAGCATCTCCAGGCCCACGGTTCCCTGTCCCGCCATCACGTACGGATCGTCGTACGGATGAACGAGAGTCCGGCCGGTCGACTCGATCAGTTCCTCGAGCCGCTCGAAGGCAGTCGGGATGTCGACGGCTTCGGTGTCGATCGTCGCGCCGTAGCCGCGCGCCGCGCTGATCTTCATCGGGCTGGCGGTCTGCCACATGACGACGAGCGCGTCGATTCCCTGAGATGCCGATGCGTAGGCCACCGCCTGCGCATGGTTCCCCGCAGAGATCGAGATGACGCCGCGCTTCTTCTCGTCGTCGGTGAGCGTCGCGAGCTTGTTCAGCACGCCGCGCGGTTTGAAGGAGCCGGTGCGCTGGAAGAGCTCGGCCTTGAACCGGATGTCGGCTCCGACCTGGTCGGAGAGCGTGGCCGAGCGGAGCAGCGGCGTGCGGTGCAACCGGTCACCGATGCGCTCGCGCGCGCGGTAGACATCGTCGAGGGAGATCAGCGAACCGGTCGTGGCCATACCGGAGATCGTACTTCCGGCCCGCTCTAGACGTACTCCTCGCTCTCTGCGTAGGCCAGGCGTCGGTCGACCCGTTGCTCGCGTTCGGCGTCCGGCAGGAACCAGCGCTCCGCGATCGCGGTGGGCACGACCGCCGACAGGACGACGACGCTGACGAGCAACGAGAACTGGGTCTTGTCGATGATCCCGGCGTTCAGTCCGTACAGCGACGAAATCGTCCCGAAGGTCAGCCCTGTGCTCATCAGCAGCGTTGTGAACGTGGCATGTTCGGCTTGATGAAGATGGCCGACAGGGCGAGCGCCGTGCAGAGATCCGTCACGAATGTCGCGCTCATCAGGAGCTTGCCGATACTGGTATGCGTCAGCCCCCGCTCGACGAGGACGGCGTACACGACCGCGAGCGACGTCGTCGACGGCGCGGTCCCGGCAATCAAGGATGCGCGCGTGCTCCAATCGAGAATGAGATACGCAGTGGTCGAAGCAACGACGAATGGACCGAGGAACGAGACCACGCCGATACCGAACGATGCCCCGAGCCGGCGGCATGTACACCGGATCGACTTCCATCCCGGCGAGAAATGTGAGGACGATCGATCCGAACTTGGCGATGAAGTCGAGCCACTCCTGCGTTTGCAGGTGAAAGAGGTTGCCCGCCGCAACGCCGAGGGTGAGCTCGAGCAGGGCTACGGTCACGCCGAGCTCGACCGAGATCACGCTGGCGATGAGGACTACGGTGGCGAGGATTGCTGCGAGTTGGACTGAATCCACGATGGCCTCCTACTGATCGTCGTTTGACGTTCGGTAGAGGCCATCAGCCCGCGAGGGCGGTTAGGCGCGAGCCTCATCGCGCTCTCGGCAGGATACAGGCCGCTTCTTAGTACTTGCCCTTGCCGCAGCCGGCCAGCAGGAAAGGCGCTGCGCTCGCGAGCAAGAGTGTCAGTCGTCTTCGCATAGTGGTCCTTACTCCCTGGCGGGACCGGCGGTTTTCTCGATCGCGCGACGTCACAGTTTCGTACCCGTGCCTGGCACCGGTACGTGTCCCGAAAAGCATCGCCTTCGCCGCGGAGTCCCTGGGGCGAGACGCCCTAGTCACAGGTACGTGACAGTTTCGTTCCCGTGCCTGGCACCGGTACGTGTCCGGAGGAGCGTCGCCCTTCGCGGCTACGTCAGCTTGTACTCGGGACCGCTGCCGCCTTCGGGTGGGGTCAGGCGGCCGCCCTTTGCGGTGATCGCGCCGCACTGGACGCAGTTCGACGGCGTAACGTCGACACCCGTCTCCGTCGCCTCGTAGACCTGAGCCGGGCACATTCGTTCCCAGAGCTGCGCGACGTCTTGCGGGACCTCACGCCGGATGACGATGTGGTTCGGCTGGTCGTCGCGCGTCTTGTTCCCCGAGGCGAAGACGGACGAGAGCTTGTCGAAGGTCAGCTTGCCGTCGGGCGCCGGGTAGCCCTTCGCGCGGTCCGTTCGGATCAGATCGACGTCGGCATCTCGCTCGAGCTCGAGGTCGCGACGTGGAAAGCGGCCCTTCGAGGCGGTCATCGCGCCCGCGAGCGCGCCGCCGAGCACGAAGCCGCGCCCGAACGCCGGGCGCATGTTGCGCACCTCGTACAGTTCCTTCCAGACGAAGCTCCGCTTCAACGCATCGTCATAGGCCGAGAGCGCGCCGGGCGTCGCGGGCGTCTGCCCCCGCTGCAACGACGCGAAGGCCGCCTCGGCTGCGAGCGCGCCGGACTCGATCGCATAGTGGATCCCCTTCAGGGCAGGAACGTTCACGAGTCCGGCACCGTCGCCGCAGATCAGCAGCCCCGGCGCATGCAACTGCTTCGGCAGCGCGAGGAAGCCGCCCTCGGGAATCGTCTTGGCGCCCCACTCGACGCGCTCGCCGCCTTCCAGCAGCTTGCGCACGAGCGGATGCGTCTTCAGCTCCTGCAAGAGATCGTGGACGGAGAGCTCGACGTCGCGGTAGTCGAGACCGACCACCATCCCGAGCGTGAGCATGTCCTTCCCCATCGGGTAGATGAACGAGCCGCCGAATTCGCGGTACTTCGCGCTCGGCCGCAGCGGCCAGCCCATCGTGTGGATGACACGGTCGAGTGGGCGCGCGACCTTCCAGACCTCCTTCACCCCGAGCGCCCAGACCTGCGGGTTCTCGCCGGCCAGGCCGAAGCGGTCGAGCGCGACACCCGTGAGATGCCCCTGCGTCCCTTCGGCGAGGACCGTGACCTTCGCGACCAGATCCGAGCCCGGCTCGAAGTTCCCCAGCGGCTGGCCATCGCGGCCACTGCCCTTGTCGCCCGTCCTGACCCCGCGTGCTCTGCCGTCCGAGATGAGCAGCTTCTCCGCCGCCGTCTCGGGCAGGAGCATCACGCCTGCTTCCTCTGCCTGCTCCGCGAGCCAGCGGCCGAGTCGCGACAGCGACGCCACATAGTTGCCCTCGTTCTTCATGGTCGGCGGGGCGGGAATGCGCAGCGCGTTCTGCTTCGTCAGGAAGTAGACGGACTCGTGCTCGACCGGGCCGTAGAACGGCATCTCGTCGATGCGCTTGCGTCCCTTGAAGAGGCGTCGCAGCGCACGCGGATTGACGACCGCGCCGGAGAGGAGATGGGAGCCGGCCTGCTTGCCCTTCTCCAAGATGGCCACGGGAACCTCGCCCAGCCGTTCGCGAACATCCGGAGCATCCTCCAGCAGCTGACCGAACCGAATCGCACACGCGAGCCCGGCCGGCCCGGCGCCGACGATCAGGACACCTACTTCGATGCGCTCTTCCGGCGGATCACTCGGCGCCGCGATGTAGTCCGCCGCACGAAACGGAGGCGGGAAATCTGCGGGGTTCGTCACGAGCCCTTCCGTGCTTTGACGAGCTCGGTCAGCTTTGGCACGACCTCGTGCACGTCACCGACGACGCCGAGATCCGAGAACTCGAAGATCGGCGCATTCGAGTCCTTGTTGATCGCGACGATCACACCGGAGCTCTGCATGCCGACCTTGTGCTGGATGGCGCCGGAGATGCCGCATGCGATGTAGAGCTTCGGCGACACCGTCTTCCCGGTCTGGCCGACCTGCGTCGAGTACGGGTACCAGCCGGCATCCACGACGGCGCGCGTCGCGCCGACCGCGCCGCCCAGCGCTTTCGCGAGCTCCTCGACGAGCGTGAAGTTCTCCGGACCGCCGAGGCCGCGCCCGCCGGCGACGATGACGGGTGCGTCTTCGATCGACGGGCCTTCGCTCTCCTCGTGCGCCTGGTCGACCATCCGCGCCGACGTCGAGAAGTCTTCGAGGGCGACCGTCACTTCCTCCACGTCCGCTGAGCCCCCGGTCTCGGTGGGATCGAAAGAGCCGGAACGGAAGAGGGCGATCCTCGGCTCGGACTTCCAGCCGACGTCGACATACACGGAGTCCTGGAGCGCGGGCCGTTTGCCGACGAGCTTGCCGTCCTGCTGAACGAGGTCGGCCAGGTCCCAGTTCAGGCCGGCGTCGAGCCGGGCGGCCAGTCCAGCAGCGACGTCTGCGCCGAGCACGGAGTTGCCGAACAGCACCGTGTCGATCCCCTTGTCGCGTACGAGTTGCGCGAGCACGTCGACGCGAGGCTGAGGCAGCGGCGCCTCGAGCTGCGCGTCGTCGGCGACATAGACCTTGGCAGCGCCGAACTTCGCTGCCTGGTCGGCAAGCCCACGCACGTTGGAGCCGATTACGACGCCTGCAACGTTGTCGTCCCCAAGCGCTGCCGCCTTCGAGAGCACACCGAGTGAGCCCTTTAGCAGCTCGTCGCCGTGATGCTCGAGGAAGACGAGCGTGCTCATACGAGCCGCTTTTCCACAAGAAAGTCGAGGATGGCCTGGGCGGCGTTGCCGTCGTCCTCGATCTTCTTCGAGTCGCCGCGCGGCGGCGGGTCGTTAAGTGCATAGACCTCGGTGCGCGACCCTTGCTCGCCTGCGCGATCGCTCTCGACGCCGAGATCAGAGAGCGACACGGTCTCCTGAGGCTTGGACTTCGCCCCCATGATCCCCTTCAGCGACGGATACCGCGGCTCGTTGATCGCGTCCGACACGGCAACAACGGCGGGCAGTGGCGCCTCGATCACGTCGTAGCCGAACTCGGTCTGCCGCTTGACCGTCAACTTTCCGTCCGCGTGCGTGACCTCCGCCGCCTGGGACACAACAGGCAGACGCAGACGGTCTGCAACCGCCGCCCACAACACCGCACCGTCCGAGTCGCCGGCCTGCTGTCCGAACAGGATCAGGTCCGCGTGTTCGCGCTCGAGCGCCTTGGCCAGCGCGTAGCTCGTTGCGACGAGATCTGATCCTGCGGCCGCCTCGTCGGTGACGAGGACAGAGCGGTCGGCGCCCATCGCCAGCGCCTTCCGCAGCGCGTCCTGGGCCTTGGCCGGCCCCAGCGAGACCAGAACGACCTCGCCGTCGCCCGTCGAATCCTTGAGCCGCAGCGCCTCTTCGACGGCGTTGGTGTCGAAGCCGTTCAGAGCACCCTCCCCCGAGCGGTCGAGCCGCTTGGTTCCGGGGTCGATCCGGCTGTGCCCCTCGGGGACCTGCTTGACGCAGACGGCGATCTTCATCGGAGCAGGACTCTACTGAGGCTGACTTGCGCCGAGGCGCCTGGTACCGTCCCGCCCTTCGAGCGCGAACCGGAGCGCCCGTCCTCTCATGAGACGCCACCGGACGACAGCCCGAGGGGTTCTCTTCCTCGCCGCGACGATCGGCATTGCCGTCGGCTCCGCCGTGGCTTTCGCCGGCACCGTTCCGGAGCACATCATCTTTCCGGTCGTCGGCAAGGTGGCCTACATCGACGACTTCGGCGCACCCCGCCCGGGCGGACCGCATCAGGGGAACGACATCGTGGCGGAGAAGAAGTCGCCCGCAGTCGCCGCGGAAGCAGGCAAGGTGAAGTACTGGACGACGTCGGGCGCGGCCGGCTGCATGCTCTACCTCTACGGCGAGAGCGGCACGACATACCTCTACATCCACCTGAACAACGACCTTACGATGAAGAACGACAACCGCGGCAAGTGCGTCAAGAGGATCGCATACACGGTCAAGAACGGCGCCAAGGTGGCCGCCGGCCAGCAGATCGCGTACGTCGGCGACTCGGGTGACGCGAACGGCGGCAATTCGCATCTGCACTTCGAGGTTCACCCGGGCGGAGGGAAGGCCGTGAGCCCGTATCCCTACCTGCAGAAGGCTTACAGGCTTCTCTTCACCGCCAAGACGGGAACGGCGTTCGCACTGACGCTCACGGGAACCGTGGTCTCGGCGGCGATCGACCGCCTCGTCGTGAACGTCTCGACTTCGCAAGCGTGGCCGTCGGGACTGACGCTGACGAAGCTGAACCGGACGATTGCCCTGACCGTCCCCGAGTCTACGGTCGTGCAGAGCCTGAGCTCCACCGGCACGTTCCGAGCGGTCGCGAACGTCACGCTCGCCCAGAAGGGCGACAAGGTCGTCGTTTGGACGCAGCCCGCGTCCGCGACGCTCAAGGCCCAACGCGCCGATGACGGCGTCCTCAGCTCAGCGCTGATCCAGCTCGGCTAGCGACCCAGGAACACCGGCGCGCGCTTCTCGACGAAAGCGGCCAGGCCTTCCTTGGCGTCCTCGCTCGAGAACAGCTCGCCGAACGTCTCACCTTCGGCCTCGAGATTCTGCGCGTGGTCGCCGCCGAGCGCACGGTTCGCCAGCTCCTTCATCAGCCTGAGTGCGATCGGGCTCTTCGAGGCGAGCAGCGTGCCGACCTCGCGCGCCTTGTCGAGGACCGGATCGTGCACCCCGTTGACGAGCCCGATGCGGACAGCCTCCTCCGCGTCGACGATGCGCCCCGTGAAGATCAGCTCCTTCGCGACGCCCACACCGCACAGGCGCGCGATGCGCTGGGTCCCGCCCCAGCCGGGGATGATCCCGAGATTTACCTCGGGCTGACCGAGCTTCGCGCCGCTTGCCGCGTAGCGGATGTCGCAGGCGACGGCGAGCTCGCAGCCGCCGCCGAGCGCGAACCCGTTGATTGCCGCGATCGTCGGCTTGGGCATGGTCTCGAGCAGCCGTCCTGCCTCGTGACCGAGCGCGCCCCACTCCTTCGCCTGCTCGACGCCGAGGCCGCTCATGTACTTGATGTCGGCGCCCGCGACGAACGCCTTCTCGCCGGCACCGGTCACGATCACGACGCGAGCCGAAGCGTCGTCCGCAAGCTCGCGGAGACGGTCGCGCAGCTCGGTAAGCGTCGCGACGTCGAGTGCGTTCAGCGCTTCCTGACGGTCGATCGTCACGATCGCGACCGCCTCTTCGCGCTCGACTCGGATCAAACGGGGACTTTGCCTTTGAGGAAGTCGACGATCTCGGTCGTCGGCGCACCAGGGGTGAACACCTCGGCGACGCCGCGTTCCTTTAGCTCATCGGAGTCTTCTTTCGGGATCGTCCCGCCGACCACGACGAGCACGTCCTCCGCGCCGTTCTCCTTCAGGCCTTCGAGGATCCGCGGGACGAGCGTCATGTGCGCGCCCGAGAGTATGGAGATGCCCACCGCATCGGCGTCCTCCTGGATCGCCGTCTCGACGATCTGCTCGGGAGTCTGGTGGAGGCCGGTGTAGATGACCTCCATGCCCGCATCGCGCAACGCGCGCGCGATGATCTTCGCACCGCGATCGTGGCCGTCGAGGCCTGGTTTCGCGATCACGACTCGGATCTTTCTCGCCACGCTCAGCAGTTTACGGCCCTTCCGGTCTCAGCCCTTTGCGCGGACGAACGTCAGCGTCCAGCCGGCGCTCCCCACGAGGCGCCCTTTCTCCGGCGAGCCATAGGTCTTGCGCTGAGTCCGCGAGGCATGCAGATTGATGCGGGCGAGGCGTCCCTCCATCAATGCCGCTTTCGGCAGACGTAGAAGATTCAGCGCCGGGCCCAACGGTCTGCGCACGACGTCTGGCGGCTCATGCGGGCAGTCGGCAGTTGCGAGCCGGACGTTCGCGATCCGGTTCAGCGTGATGAAGCCCCGCCGCGGGCTCAAGACATGCACGCTTGCCCCCGTGAACGCCCGCCGGGTCTGCGCACAGTCGGCGATCTTGCTGGTGCCGACACCTCCGCAGGTCTCCTCCGTCGTGTTGGCGCCTGCCAGTGTCACCGTCCCGGCAATTCTCCGCATCTCCACGGGCAGTACACGGCCGCCCGCCAGCCGCACCGTGACGGGCACGGTCGTGCGGAAGCTCACGCTGCGGATCCCCTCCGACGTCTCCGTCCGCCGGCAGTCACCGCTCGCCACGGGAGCGGCGGTGAAGGTCCACTCCTGGTGCGCGGTGCCGACGATCGTGAGCCGAAACAGTGTCGGCGCCGGCGCGGCCGACGCATGCGCAGCCACGACGCATGCGACGCCGAGTAAGACCAGTAGACGGACGTTTCGCCGCAGACGGCCCAGAGCGTCGCATATTTGCCCCGCTTCACATAACGCTCAGAACACAGGCGTCTCTTTCCACACGCCCCACACGGCCCTCAGCGCGTCGCACATCTCGCCCATCGTCACACAGGCCTTCGAGGCGTCGACGATGTGCGGCATCAGGTTGCGGTCCTCGTGCGCGGCGTCTTCCTTCAGACGCGCGAGCGCCGACTCGACCGTCGCCGAGTCTCGGCGGTCCCTCAGCGCCTGGAGACGGGCGATCTGCTGCCCCTCGAGCGTTGGATCGATCTTCAGGAGCTCGAGCGGCTCCTCGTCCTCGTGCTGGTACCGGTTGACGCCGACGATGATTCGCTGCTTCTGCTCGACCTCGTGCTGGTAGCGAAACGACGCCTCCGCGATCTCGCGCTGGAAGAAGCTCTCCTTGATGGCAGCGATGACGCCGCCGAGCTTGCGGATGCGATCGAAGTAGTCGTACGCCTCTGCTTCGAGCCGGTTCGTCAGCTCCTCGACGTAGTACGACCCGCCGAGGGGATCGATCGTGTTCACGACACCGGTCTCGTGCGCGATCACCTGCTGCGTGCGGAGCGCCAGCCGGACTGCGTTCTCGGTCGGCAGCGCCAGCGCCTCGTCGAACGAGTTCGTGTGCAGCGACTGCGTTCCGCCGAGCACCGCCGCCATCGCCTCCAGAGCCGTCCGGATGATGTTCACCTCTGGCTGCTGCGCTGTCAGTGAGACGCCGGCCGTCTGCGTGTGGAAGCGCATCAACCACGAGCGCGGGTTCTTCGCGCCGTAGCGCTCCTTGAGCTCGTGCGCCCAGATCCGCCTGGCGGCGCGGTACTTCGCGATCTCCTCGAAGAAGTCGAGGTGCGCGTTGAAGAAGAACGACAAGCGCGGCGCGAAATCGTCCACGTCAAGCCCGCGCTCCACCGCGGCCTCGACATAGGCGAAGCCGTCCGCGAGTGTGAACGCCAGCTCCTGCGCAGCGGTCGAGCCCGCCTCGCGAATGTGGTATCCGGAGATCGAGATCGGATGCCACAGGGGCATCTCCTGCGCGCAGAACTCGATCATGTCGATGACGAGCCGCATCGACGGCTCGGGCGGGAAGATCCACTCCTTCTGCGCGATGTACTCCTTGAGGATGTCCGCCTGGATGGTGCCGCCCAGCCGATCTGGTGGGACGCCCTGACGCTCGGCCACGCAGACGTACTGCGCCAGCACGATCGCGGCCGGCGCGTTGACGGTCATGGAGGTGGTGACCTTGTCGAGCGGGATGCCGCTGAACAGGTCCTCCATGTCGGCCAGCGTGTCGACCGCCACGCCCTCGCGGCCCACCTCTCCCAGCGAGCGGGCGTGGTCCGAGTCGTAGCCCATCAGCGTGGGCATGTCGAAGGCGGTCGAGAGCCCCGTCTGGCCGTGTTCGAGCAGGTAGCGGAACCGCCTGTTGGTGTCGTCCGCGGTGCCGAAGCCCGCAAACTGACGCATCGTCCACACCTTGCCGCGGTACATCGTCTCGTGGATGCCGCGCGTGTAGGGGAAGCTGCCCGGATCACCCAGGTCGCGCGAATAGTCGATCGGCGTCGTGTCCGGCGTGTAGACCGGCGCGTACGGGATGCCCGAGATGGTCGAGCGCTCGGGCTCGCGATCGCCGTCGGGCTCAGGTACTCGGGCGGTGGCCATCGCCGCAGGAGGATATACCCCCAGGCGGCGAACCTACGAAACCTGGACGGCCCGCTCCTCGGTCCACGTGATCAGTCGCCGTCGCAGGAATCGCATACCGCGTTCTTCGGACGGCTGCGGTGAATCCTTGAGGCCGTTTCAGGCCGGCGCGCCGCCGGGCTGCCACAGCACGTCCGCCCGGCCCTCGTCGTTGTGGATGCGGGCG